>CAYWLT010000068.1:0-12214 GCA_964459295.1 uncultured Thermodesulfobacteriota bacterium | reverse complement strand
ATACCAGTCGCTGCACCACTCCCAGACGTTCCCGGAAATATCATACAGGCCGTACGGGTTGGCGGGAAAGGAGCCGACCGGCTTCAGCTTGTTGGAGGCGAAGATGCTGGTGTAGTAGTTGGCCTTATATTCATCAATGACATCGCCGCAGGAATACTGCTTTTTCACCAGTCCACTGCGCGCCGCCTTTTCCCATTCAGCTTCGGTCGGGAGCCGCTTGCCCGCCCATGAAGCATAGGCCGCGGCGTCCTCCCAGCTGACCAGCACCACCGGATAATCCGCCATGCCCGGGGGGTAACTGTTGTTGATCCAGTTGTAGGGCTTTGCCCACTCGGCTTCGACAAAGGGGGCAGGGTGCCCGGTTTCGTCGATGAAGCGCCGGTAATGCCGATTGGTGACTTCGTAACAGTCAATCCAGTAGGCGTTCAGGTGAACCGCATGGCAGGGGTTTTCGTCGTAATGCACTTCCTCACCGGCGGGGTTCCCCATGAAGAAATCGCCGGTGGGTATGAGCACCATTAAAGCGTCGTCTCGGCTCGACTTTGATAAGGTGAGCCGGAGGGCAGGGGCAGCGTCCGCGGGTGCGGTCTCGTTGCCCGGCTGCGAGCAGCGGCACAGCAGCAAAATGGTTCCGGTAAGCAGTATCGAGAACAGCCGGCGTTGGGTCATATAGTATGCCTCCATGGTGCGGTGGTGTGCGCGGCCGTCACCAGGCGCGGGCATGCAGTGACCAGCGGTCAAAGTGCGGCGGCGCGAGGCCGGTAATCAAACTTTACCCCTCCGGTGGATGAAATCAACCTGCGCTGGTGGAGGCGTATCACTGAGGTGACTGGGAGGGGGAGAGGGTTTTTTTGAAAAACCGGATGAAGTAAACAATGCCCGACCAGAGGGAAACAAACAGCGCGATCCAGAGGGTCAGCAGCCCCACCCGGTGAAATCGTATACCAACATAAGTATAGTGGATGAGCAGCGCTTCCACCGCAACCAGCTGGAAGGCGGTCTTATACTTGGCCAGCCGGCTCGACTCCATGATGATGCCGTCCCGCGCCGCGGCGATGCGCAGCCCGGTGACACCCACCTCCCGGGCAATGATGAGCGCCACCATCCAGGCGGGCACCCGGTCCAGGGAAAGAAGCATGACCAGGGCAACGCTGACCAGCAGCTTATCGGCTAGCGGGTCGAGAAATTTGCCCAGGGAGGTCACCAGGTTCTGGCGGCGCGCAATGTAGCCGTCGAGCCAGTCGGTAACCGCGGCCAGGGCGAAAAGCAGCGCGGCGATCAGGCATGATATCCGGCTGCTGGAATAGAGGACCAGTACGATCAGGATGGGAACAATGATGATCCTGGTGATGGTTAAGTTGTTGGCGAGGTTAAAAATGGGCTTTGCCATGGTTATGTAAAAGGTTCGGTTGATAGCTCAATCCGCGGGAAGAGCTGGGGTATGGAGGTTAGGGTTGTGCCCGGGATGGTTTCTCCCCACCGGCTGAGGGCGGCAAGTCCGCGGTGATTAAAGGGCTCCCTTATTCCCAGCGCCTCGCGCATACGCTCCGCCGACGCCGGAATGAAGGGAAACAGCAGCACGGCAATGAAGCGGAGGGACTCGATCACCTGGTAGATGACCGTGCCCAGGCGCTCCTCGGCGCCGGAACGTTTGGCCAAGGACCAGGGGGCGGTTTCGTCGATGTACTTGTTGGTCATGCCCACCAGCTCCCAGATGGCATCAAGCGACTTGTGGAAGGAGATTTCGGTCATGGCCGCATCAACCCGCCGGACCGCTTCCATCGCCGTTTCGCTCAGCCGCCGGTCGGCCTCATCGGCAGTCGAGGGCGAGGGTATGCTGCCGCTGAAATATTTGGCGGTCATGGCCAGGGTACGGTTGAAAAGATTGCCGAGATCGTTGGCCAACTCGCTGTTGACCCGGTGGATGAAGGCCCTGTGGGAAAAGTCGGCGTCCAGGCAGAAGGTGCCCTCCCGGAGCAGGAAAAAACGGACCGCATCGGCTCCGTAACGGGCGATGAGCTGGTTCGGCTCGACCACATTGTTGAGCGACTTGGACATTTTTTGCCCCTCCACCGTCCACCATCCATGGGCAAAAATGGTGCGCGGCGGGTTCAAGCCCAGGGCCCGGAGCATGGTGGGCCAGTAGATGCAGTGGGTGGTGAGGATGTCCTTGCCGATGAGATGGACGGCGTTGCTCCAGAGGTCAAGAAACCGCTCATCCCGGGTCAGATAGCCGGCGGTGCTCACGTAGTTGATCAGCGCGTCGAACCAGACGTAGGTGACGTAGTCCTCGTCAAAGGGAATGGGGATTCCCCAGGAGAGCCGCTGCCGGGGGCGGGAAATGCACAGATCGGTGAGCGGCTGCCGCAGGAAGCCCAACATTTCGTTGCGGCGGGTGCGGGGAAGGATAAAATCCGGATGCTCCTCGATGTAGCGGATCAGCCACTCCCGGTAGCTGCCCATGCGAAAAAAATAGTTTGACTCCCGGATCTGCTGGACGTCGCGGCCGCATTCGGGACAGCGGTGATTGTCCAGATCCTTTTCCGTCCAGAAGCGCTCGTCGGGAACGCAGTACCAGCCCTCGTAACTGGTTTTATAGATATCGCCTTTTTGGTAGAGGGAGGTGAGAATGGCCCGGACCACCCGCTTGTGCCGCTCTTCGGTGGTGCGGACGAAGTCATCGTGGGAAATGGAGAGCGCCGACCAGAGCTCGCGGTAACGCAACACCATTTCATCGCAGTGTTGCTGCGGGGATATGCCCCGCTTGCGGGCCGCCTCCTGCACCTTCTGCCCGTGCTCGTCGGTTCCGGTGATAAATAAAACGCTTTTGCCGGCCAGGCGATGGTAGCGGGCCAGCGCATCGGCGGCAACGGTGGTGTAGGCGTGGCCGATATGCGGCACGTCATTGACATAATAGATGGGGGTGGTGACAAAAAAGGTGTCCGGCATGACGGCGGCGCCTCACTTTTTTTTAGCGGGTTTTAAGAGGCCCTCTTTCTTCATGTCTTCAAGCGATAATTCAACTTCCTTGCCGCTGGCTTCGAGTTTTACCCATATACGCTGAGCGAGGATGTCCTGCTTGGTAATCTTTCCGCTTCCGCACTCCATGGTTACCTTCTTCCCGCACTTGGGAAGACACTTCTTGTAGTCGCAGTAGGTTGCATGCTCATAAGAGAGGCAGCACATCAGTCGCCCGCAGACGCCGGATATCTTGGTGGGATCCAGCGACAGGCCCTGGTCCTTGGCCATGCGCACGGTTATGGGATCAAAGTCCTGGAGAAAGGAGGCGCAGCAGAGAATGCGACCGCAGCGCCCGATACCGCCGATCAGCTTCGATCGGTTGCGCGCGCCGATCTGCTTCATTTCCACCCGGGCATGAAAATCGGAGGCGAGCGCCTTGACCAGGTTGCGAAAATCAACCCTGCCGTCGGCGGTAAAGGAGCAGATGAACTTGTTGGAAGCGGGAATGTACTCAACATCGACCAGATTCATGAGCAGCCCGGACTCGGTAATCTTTGCCTGGCAGGCGCGGCGGGCATCGCGCTCCCTGGGTTCCTTGCGCGACTCGTAATCAATGTCGGCCTCGGTCGCTTTGCGGATCACCCGCGGATGGTGCTTCTGAAGGGGGTCGCCGGCTTCGACGTCTTTGACGGTGGTGACCGAACCCATTTTAAGCGCGTCCTCCCATTCCACCATCACCTTGTCGCCTGACGATAAATCAAGGTCCCGCGCATCACAGAGCGCGGCGAGATTGCCCCTGAGAAACCTGACCTGCGCTATTCGCTTTACCATGGTCACCTCAAAGTGTAAGTGCGGCATTAGACTGAAGCACCGGGCCGGCGCCGCGATTGCCCGGTGTCGGAGAGAGCATGAGCAGCAGCTGCTCCATCGCCAGTTTGGGATTGGCCGGCCCCTGCAGCGCCGACTGGGCGTCGGCAACCAGCAGGTCCTGTTGAAAGAGGCGCGGCCAGGAGAGGGTCCGCGCCATGTGCATGGCCCGGTCGGCACAATCAATGTTTAATAAATCCGCCGTCGCGCCCCCACCCTTCGCAATCATAACATCGCGAATCCACATGCGCAATAGATCAAGCAGCTCACGCAGGGCTTCGCGGTCTTCACCCAGCTCGTCGGCGAAATCAAAAATGGCATTGAGCAGGGAGTGGGCGGAGCCGGCAACCAGCGCGAGCAGCCGCTTTCTCTGCTGGAGGATGCCCGATTCCTGCCAGCGGAGCGCGCGGCCGAGGCTTCCCCCGGCCAGACGGGATGAAAGCCGGTAAACATCCGAGGCGGTGGGTCCGCGCAGCTCCTGCAGCATTTCCTCTATCATGCGGGAGGGAAGCGGATGGAAGACAACCCGTTGACAACGGGAGCGAATGGTGGCCGGAATCCGGTAGGGAAACGAGGTCAGCAGAATTATCACCGTATTTTCCGGCGGCTCCTCAAGTGTCTTGAGCAGACAATTGGCGGACTGGAGGTTCATTGCTTCGGCTCGATCAATCAGCACCAGTCGGTAGCGGTCCAGAAAATGGGTGTAGAGCAGCCGGTCCTGCATCGTCCGAACCTGTGAGATTTTTATGAAGTCACCATCCGGCTCAATGATGTGCAGGTCGGGGTGGGTTTCTCCATTGATCATCAGGCACGAGGTGCAGGCATCGCAAAAATCGGCCTTACTGCCGGAGCTGCAGGTAAGCGCTTTTGCCAGCGAGCGCGCCACGCTCATTTTGCCGATGCCGGGGATGCCGGTGAAGAGGTAGGCATGGGCAACCGTTCCCCGTTGCACCGCGTTCTTAAGCAGCCTGATCTGCTGCGGGTGTCCCTTAATTGAGTCAAATGGCATGGATGAGCCTGCGGTAATCACATTTTCGGCAATCGTATGGAAAGGTCACAGTCTTTCGAGTACGGCGGTCCGTATGACCGCCTGGACGGCTTCCCGCTTAGCGCTGCCGTCAACTATTAAGAAGCGGCCGGGCCGGCGCCGTGCTATATCCAGATATCCGTCCCGTACCCGGCGGTGGAAATCCAGGTCCATTTTTTCAAAGCGGTCTTCGATCATTCCCTGGCCGGTGCGCGCCGCCCGTTCCCGGGTCCTTTCGAGGCCCAGCTCCACCGGGCAGTCAAGCAGGATGGTAAGATCGGGATCCCGGTTGCCGGCGGCAAACCGGTTGAGCTTTTCAATCCAGTCGACGGACAGCCCCTGGGCATATCCCTGATAGGCAAGGGTGGCATCGCCAAAGCGGTCACAGAGCACGATCTGGCCCCGGGAGAGGGCCGGTTCAATGACCTCGCATATATGCTGGGCGCGCGAGGCCTCGTAGAGCAGGAGTTCGGTTTTGCTGTGCATGGCGGCGAATCTGGAGGCCAGCACCAGACTTCTGATGCCGTCGCCGAGGGGCGTTCCTCCCGGCTCCCGGGTGGCCGTAACCGAGTGTCCCCTGGCGGTTAAGCATTGCTTCAGCAGGTGGAGCTGGGTGGTTTTACCGCACCCTTCCACCCCCTCAAAGGTAATAAACAATCCCGTGGTCATGTCGTTCCCGGTGGTGCCGGTAGAGGAATGGGTAGACCGAGAGAAAGCGGGGATGCCGGGTCATCTGCCGCCGTAGGTGCCGTATGAAACAAAATCCCCCACTTCCTTTCGCGAGGTTGATGAAGGCTTTCCTTCAGGATAGCCCAGGGGAAGCAGTTCAACTACCGAAACTCCGGGGGGTACTCCAAGCATGGCTGCCACCGCGCGGGCATCAAACATGCCGATGTGTACGGAACCCAGCCCCCGGGCATGCGCGGCGAGGGTAAGACTGTGGGTAAAGAGGGCGACATCAAACATGTACCAGTCACCCTTATCCGTTACCGCCTTGCCCTTATAATAACCGGCCCTCTCCAGTTGCGCGCACGCGACAATCACAAGCGGGGCCTGTCCCAGGGCGGCGCGGGCGGGGTTGCCGGGGGGAAGCGATTCTGCCAGCCGGAGTTTCATCGCCGAATCGCTGACAACGATCACCTCCCAGCACTGGGTATTGGCCCATGAGGGCGCCCAGCGGGCCGCTTCAATCACCTCATCTATCAGCCCCGCGGGAAGGGGGTCGGGTTTAAATGATCTGGCGCTTCTCCGTTCCCTGAGGGCAGTAAAGATATCCATGGTATCCCCTGTCACCGGTGTGGCGTCCAAAGCCCCTCCCCTTGAGCCACGAAGCAGAAGGGTGTTTTTCAAGAGCCGTTTAGTATAAAGTTAACTAGCAAATCCGGCGTGCTATGTCAAGGCGCATGTGTCGGGGAGCCGGCTAAAAAACCCTTGACAGTCAAAAAGTTACTGTGGTAGGTAGCGGGTGCATATCAGGAAATGAGTGGAGTCATCGGCAATTATTTCAGGAGGCGGGTGTGGGAGAGAAAAAAATCAGAGCGCTGGTGGCTAAGCCCGGCTTGGATGGTCACGACCGGGGCGCGAAGGTCATCGCCCGTGCCCTCAGGGACGCCGGTATCGAGGTCATATACACCGGCCTGCGCCGCACCCCGGAGCAGATCGTTACCGCAGCGTTGCAGGAAGATATTGATGTGCTGCTTTTGAGCATACTCTCCGGCGCGCATAATCACCTTTTCCCCGCGATCATGCAGGGATTGAAGGAACAAGGGCTGTCGAACATACTGGTCTTGGGAGGAGGCGTCATCCCCCCGGAAGACTGCGGGAAGCTCAAACAGGCCGGCATTGCGGAAATCTTCGGACCGGGCACGTCCACCGAAACGATTATCTCCTTCATCAAAGAGCACCTTCCCTCCTCGTAGAATCCGCCGGGCAGTCTTTGCGGCATCGGACACCCTGATGGCTATGATGCGCGGCGCAACGCGCATCGCAAGCGCGCAATAATCAAGGTATTTTAAGGTGGCGGGGATGAATCTGGCAGCGGACATTGTGGCTGGTTCCCAGCGCGCGATTGCGCGGGCCATCACGCAGGTGGAAAATGAGCTTCCGGGCTGGATTGATCTCCTGAAGGCCGTTTATCCCCACACCGGCCGGGCCTATATCATCGGTTTTACCGGTCCCGGAGGCTCGGGCAAGAGCACCCTGGTTGACCGCGTGGCGGATTTACTGTGCAGCGGTGGGGCCAGCGTGGGCATTGTTGCCGTCGATCCTTCGAGCCCTTTCACCGGCGGCGCGCTTCTGGGAGACCGGGTGCGCATGCATGATGCCATGGCCAGGGACAATGTTTTCTTCAGAAGCCTGGGAAGCAGGGGAGGGCTGGGCGGCCTGGCGCGCGCCACCTCCGATGTGATTAAAATCATTGATGCCTCGGGCAAAGATTTTATCCTGATTGAAACCATCGGCATCGGCCAGGATGAAGTGGAAATTGTAAAAGTGGCCGACAGTTGCGTGCTCCTGTCCGTCCCCGGACTGGGTGACGACATCCAGACCATAAAGGCGGGCATCATGGAAATCGGGGATATATTGGTGGTGAACAAAGCCGATCGGGACGGCGCCGACCATGTTGCGGCCATGCTTACCGCCATGCAGGGACTTGCGCCCCTCTCCGATGGCTGGCAGCCGCCGGTGATCAAAACCGTTGCCACCGAGCGCCGGGGCATCGATGAGTTGCTTGGCTCAATCATGGAGCATCGCCGCCACCTCACGTCGGGCGGACAGTTGGATAAGAAGCGCAAAGAAAGGATTGCACGGGACATAACCGCCATGATTGAGGATAATCTCGCCCGCTTTGTCTGCGAACAAATGAAGGAACTGCAGGCCGCGGAAAACATGATTGATCGGGTATACCGTCGCAAGGATGACCCCTATTCCTGCGCGGAACGTATGATGAGCCTGCTGGACAGGAAACCCCAACCGCCGCCCACTGCAGCCGCCCCTCCGGCCGCTTCTGAAAGGAGTCCGTGATGAAAGTAATCAAACTGGATCATATCGGGATTGCCGTGAAAAGCATCGATGCGGCGCTTGCCTTTTACCGTGACGCCCTGGGTATCCAGGCGGCGGGAACCGAGGTCATTGACGACCAGAAGGTCAAGGTTGCGTTTCTTCCGCTGGGGGATACCGAACTGGAGCTGCTGGAATCCACCGCTCCCGACGGCCCGGTGGCGCAGTTCATCGAAAAGCGCGGCGAGGGTATCCAGCACATAGCACTGCGCGTGGAGAATATCGACGAGGCCTTGCGGGAGCTGCAGGAAAAGGGTTTCAAGCTTATCGACACCAAGCCCCGCTACGGGGCGGGCAACGCGAAAATCGCCTTTCTCCACCCGAAGACAACCGGGGGGGTCCTGCTGGAGATTTCCGAGAGGGAATAAGAAGCTGGATACTGGATGATAGATGATAGAAGATGCCCGCTAACCTGCAACCTGAGACCTACAACCCGTAACTTGCAACCTGCAACCTTCAACAATCACGGATAAACCTCTTTTGCTTTCTCCCACAGCGTATCCATCTCATCCGGTGAGCTCTGCTCCATGGTCCTTCCGTTCGTGCGCACCGCCTTTTCAATGAAGTGAAACCGCCTGATGAACTTTTGATTGGTTCTGCGCAAGGCCTGTTCCGCGTCGACTCCGAGCAAACGTGCCAGATTGACCGACGCAAACAGCAGATCACCCAGTTCGTCCGCGATCGCCGTGTGCTCCCGCCGGTCAATGCCTTCCTTCAGCTCCCGCAGCTCCTCCTCGACCTTTTCGATCACCGGGGCAGGATGCGCCCAGTCGAATCCCACCCGGGATGCCCGGCGGGTAAGCTCTTGCGCCTGCACCAGCGCGGGGAGAAATTCGGCCACCCCGTCCAGAATCGATGGACCGCGAGGCGGTTTGCCCTCCTCTTCCTTGAGGGTCTGCCAATTGTCCTTCACCTCCCGGGCCGTAGCCGCGGGGGCTTCGCCAAAAACATGGGGATGACGCCGGATCATCTTATGCATCACGTCGGCAATGACGTCACCGATGGTAAAGGCGCCTTTTTCACGAAACAGGTCGACGATGAAGATGATGATGAAAAGAAGGTCGCCGGCCTCCTCCCGAATGTGCCGGTACTCTTCGCCCTCCATGGCTTCCAGCAGTTCATAGGCCTCACCCATGAGGAACGATTTGAGGTCGGAGAGTTTTTGCTCCCTGTCCCACGGACAGCCGTTGGGGCCGCGCAGGGTTTCCACCAGTCCGGTCAGATCCTCCAGTTTCTTTCCCGTGTTCATCCTTCATCTCCTCGTGTAGTGGGTCATCGATTACTTGGTTATAGATATAGATGGCGTATGGGGAAGGGGCTTTTATAGCCACAACAATTTGTTGGGCAGCTTACGTCACGACCCCGTGCCTTACGACTTAAACCGAGCGCAGGCAGCTTCATGAGAATTCGATACAGGCTGTTGCCATGGGGTCTGTCCGAACCAAGTTAGAGAGACACTGCCGTTCGACCGGTTCAGAAGCATTGGTTGTGGCGTTAAAAGCCCCCTCCCCATGCGCCACGGAACCAGTGTTGGACGCACTACAAGAGCATGGTCATGCAGGGCCGGGGCGACAGCGGCGCCCGGCCGACAAAACACTTGCATAAAACCGCGCTATGTGATACAAGCACTACCAATGAAAGCAGCGTATCCGCTATCCCCGTTGCAACCGGCAACGGGGTTATTCACTTTTATCATCCCGGACGCGGTTCAGCATACACTATGAAACTGGTATATGAAACCATATTTTGCAAAACGAGCGGTGCCACCGATATCATCGACATAACCCCGGCGGTGCAGGCGAAGATACCCCCATCGGGCATTACCGATGGCAGCGTGCTGCTGTTTGTTGCAGGGTCGACCGCGGCAGTGACCACCATTGAGTATGAATCCGGCGCGGTCGCGGATTTGCGGGAAGCGATTGAGCGGCTCGCGCCCGCCGGGCTGCCCTACCGGCACGATCAGCGCTGGGGCGACGGCAACGGCTATGCCCACGTGCGGGCCGCACTGCTGGGGCCATCGCTCACCGTACCCCTGCGCGGCGGACGCATGCTATTGGGCGACTGGCAGCAGATTGTCGTGCTTGATTTTGACAACCGGCCGCGAACGCGGGAAATACAGGTCCAGATCAGCGGCGTTTGAGCGTAATGTGACGCGAGCCGGAAGCGGGAGGCCCTTGTTGGTTCGGAAGGAAAAAGAGACCACCACCCATCTGGTTTTTGAAAACAACCATCTGCTGAAGGCCCTGCTGGGGGAATACGATCAGAACCTCAAGCATATTGAAAAGGCGCTTTCGGTATCCATTCATGTGCGCGGCACCAGCATCAGCATCCACGGCCAGGAGGAGCACGCCCACCTTGCCCGACGGCTGCTGCAGGAACTCTATTTTCTGCTTGAATCCGATTACCCGGTGTATGCGCGCGAGATTGACCTGGCCCTCAAAATGCTCAGAAATGACGACAATGCCCGGCTCAAGGATGTTTTCCTCGATGCCATTCACGTTTCACCCAAGCAGAAACTGATTTCTCCCAAGAGCGATGTTCAAAAGCGGTATATTGATGCCATCCGCTCCTTTGATATTGTTATCGGCATCGGGCCGGCGGGAACCGGAAAGACCTATTTGGCCATGGCCATGGCCATAGCCGCGCTGGTGCGCAAAGAGATTGACCGCATCATTCTGACCCGTCCGGCGGTTGAGGCCGGGGAGAAGCTGGGCTTTCTGCCGGGTGACCTGTTTGAGAAGGTGAACCCTTACCTGCGGCCGCTTTATGACGCGCTGCACGACATGATGGATTTGGAAAAGGCATCCCGCCTGCTTCAGAAGGGCATTATCGAGGTGGCGCCCCTCGCCTTCATGCGCGGGAGGACGCTCAATGATTCATTTGTCATTCTGGACGAGGCGCAGAACACCACCGCCGAGCAGATGAAAATGTTTCTCACCCGGCTGGGATTCAATTCCAAGGCGGTAATCACCGGGGACATTACCCAGATCGATTTGCCTCCCGGCAGACCCTCGGGCCTGGTTCAGATCCAGACCATACTTGATCGCATTGCGGGAATAAAGTTCGTCTACTTTTCAGAAAAAGACGTCGTCAGGCACCCGCTGGTGCAGGAGATAATTGTCGCGTATGAACGTGCCGACATCCAGTAAGCGGCGGGGAGGGGTGACCTCATGGTAGGTTCCGGCAGGAAGAGGAGTGCGGCGGTCTATCAGCATCCCGATGCCCGGCGGGTGGTCCTGAGCAGCCTGCCCGCCTTCTACCGGGGCATTCTCCTGGTTGCCACCTGTTTGTTGATCGCCTATCTGATTGCCCCGGGCAGGCCCTCGCCCATGCCCGCATACCAGATCGGCGATATCGCCGACCAAAATATCCGGGCAACCGAAGACGTGCTGGTTGAGGATACCGCGTCCACCGCCGCCAAGAAGCTGGAAAGCGAGGAGCGCAGCCCCGCGGTGTATGATTTTGACGCGCATGCCGCGCAGGAAGCGGGGCAGCGGCTTACGGCAGTTTTTTCGGAATGGAGGAAGCTGGCCGAGGACCCGGCCGCGAAACCGCTCAGCGAGATGCAGCGAAAACGCTTTAGGGAATGCCTGGGTACGGCGGTAGCCGATGCGCATTACCCGCTGCTGGTCAAGCAGGGGTTTGCCGAAACCATCGCTGATGCGATTGTCACCCTGATACGGAAGCCGCTCAGCCAACGGATCATTGGAGACAAATCCCTGCTCAGGGCCGATCGTGCGCGCGGGATGATCATACGGAACGTGCAGACACAGGAAGAGGCATTTGTGACCGACCTGACCGCCCTGCGCGACCTGGAGGAGGTCAAACAGGAGTTACTGAACAGCGCGCCGGAAAAACCGCACGCCATGCCAGACCACCTGGCCAAAGCGGTTCTGGAGATTGCCGCCGGAATGATACGGCCGACCCTTACCTTCAATCTGAATGAAACGGAATCGCGGAGGCTCGCCGCCCGCGCCCAAGCCAACCCCGTCTATTTCAGGCTCAAAAGGGGCGAGATGATTGTCCGCGAGGGTGACCGGGTGACTGAAGAATCGCAGCTCAAGCTGCAGGCCCTGGCTAAATTGAAAAAAGAAGGCAGCCCGCTTATTTTCACCCTGGGGATTTTTTTTCTGCTGCTCCTGGTGCTCTCGCTTTTTTACTCCTTTTCCCCGATCAACATCAAACGTTTAAGCCCCAGGGGCAAGGACTATCTGCTGGTGAGCCTCATCCTGATCCTGATGGTTGTCATCATCAAATTCTCCGTATGTTTTTCAACTGCTTTCATCAGGGCCTTTCCTTTTT
>CAYWLT010000067.1:0-12224 GCA_964459295.1 uncultured Thermodesulfobacteriota bacterium | reverse complement strand
ATCTCACATCCCCCAAATATATATGCTTATCGCCTTGAATGAATATTCATTCATTTTTTTCTTGACAAGCTTCAGGCTTGTTTATTATAGTGGCACCATTCATTTCTCTCACCGCTACTATCATCCTTCATCGTCCCCCTAGGGCCGGTTTCAGTAAGGTGAGTTACGATGGCACACACATTGACCACCTGCACCTTTTGCGGCGTCGGCTGCGGCCTCTATTTTGAAACCGCCGACAATGACATTGTCGGCACCTACCCAAGCGTGTCCCATCCGGCGAACCAGGGACGGATCTGCCTCCGCGGCTGGCACGTGCATGAGGTGGCCAGCTCCACCGACCGCCTGCTCAAGCCGCTGGTACGGAAAAACGGCTCCTTCGAAGAGGTCTCCTGGAACGAGGCCTACGATACCATCGCCGCGCGGCTGACCCAGATCCGTGACAAGTACGGGCCGGATGCCATCGGTTTTCTCAATTCCTCCCACTGCAGCAATGAAGACAGCTACCTCCTCCAGAAGTTCGCCCGATCGGTGATGGGCACCAACAATGTCGACCAGGGCACCACCTGGTATCACGGCAACACCATCGAGGTGCTGCGCGACATGCTCGGTGTCCCGGCGGCAACCAATTCCATCGCCGAACTGATGGAGAGCGATGTTATCCTGGTCAGCCAGACCGACCTGCTGCGGCAGCTTCCCACCATCGGCGGCTGGGTGCTCCGGGCGAAACTGGCGGGTGCCAAGCTCATTGTCATCGGTCTGCGCCGTCACCGGGTTGCCGAAAGCGCGGATTATTTTCTCCAGACCATACCGGGCACGGAAGTCTTTCTCTTTGGCGCGCTGGCCAAGGTCATTGTGGACCGCGGCTTGATGAACCTGGACTTTATCCGCCAGCGCTGCAGGCAGTTTGAACCTTTTCTTGAAAACATCGAGTCGTTCGACATGCTGCAGGCCGCGTCGTGCTGCGGTCTTTCTCCTGACCTGATTGAGCAGGCGGCGATAACCTACGCCAAGGCCGGCAGGGCCATGACCCTGTACTCCACCTACTCCGAGGCAAGCGGACGGGAACTGCTCAAGTCCATGGTGAACCTGGCGCTGCTCTGCGGCAACGTCGGCAGGCGGGGGAGCGGCATCATGCCCCTGAATGAACATAACAATCTCCAGGGCGCCTGCGATACCGGCATGGTTCCCGCCTACCTGCCCGGATATGTCCCGGTCCAGAACACAGCGGGGCGCAAACAATTTGAAGAGCACTGGCGCGGGACCTTACCTGACAGATGGGGCAAGGACAGCAGCACCATGCTGGGCCCGCGGGGGAATATCGAAGCCCTGTGGCTTGACCGCCATAATCCGGTCGTATCCGCAGCCCTCGCCAGCGATGCGGCCGCCGCGCTCAAGAACATGGAATTCGTCGTCCTCCAAAATCTCTTTATGACCCCCACCGCCCGGTATGCACATGTGATTCTCCCCACCGTTGCCTATGGAGAAGAAACGGTAACCTTCACCAGCCTGGAACGCCGGATCCAGCTGGCCCATAAGGAGGGCGAGCCGTCCTGCGCTCTCACCTCCTCTTGGCGTCAGGTGGTAGAGGTGGCTGATCGCTTGGGCGCCAGGTGGCATTACAACAGTTCCGCCGACGTGATGAAGGAGATCGGAAGCGTTGTCCCATTTTACCAGGGGGCCAGTTACGAAAATCTGGCGCGTGAATATGGCCGGCAGTGGCCATGCACCCTCGACCGCCCCCTGGGAACTCCCCTTCTCTTCGACGATGCTCATCGGAGTCAGCCGCCCTCGTTCTCTTTCGCCCCCCTCGACCAGATGCCCGCGCCCAGCCGCTTTATCGCCACGTTTCCCTTCGTGCTCATGTTCGGCCGCTCCCTGTACTACTGGCACCAGAACACCATGGTGCAGCACAGCGAAACCTTAAAGAGGGAATTCGGCATTCTCCTGCTCGATTTCCCCGACGGCTTTGTCGAGATCAATGACGGGGATGCCGCCGCCCTGAAGATCCGCGACGGGATGAAGATTCACCTCATTTCCAGCGAAGGTACGGCAACCACCTACGCCCATGTAACCGATGAAATACGCCAGGGCACCATCTATGTGCCCTATTACCTGCAGGATATCGCGGTGCAACTGCTTGGTCCCGCCAGAACCGAATACCGGGCCGGCTACCGCACGGTCAATGTAAAGATAGAAAAGGCATAAGATGCGCGCACGGCTGATACATAAAGATGATCTGCTGAAGATTGTGGACCTGTTGCGGAAGGAGTACGAGGTGTACGCGCCCTTCTACGGGCGGGACCGGGACACCTATTTTGACACGGTGACCGATGCCAACCGCGATGCCATTCAGGTACATCTGCCCAACCCTTACTATCCGCCGAAGCGCTATGTCTTGCCCCACATCCAGCGGCTGTTCACCATTCGCAACGGGGCCAATCCCGCCATTGTACCGGCACAGGAAGCCGGGAAGCGGGCGGTGTTCGGCATCCGCTCCTGCGACGTCGCCGGCATTTTCCACCTGGACCGCTTTTACCTGGGCAACACCTACCGGGACAACTATTATGAGGCCTTCCGTAGCAACATCTTCCTGGTCAATGTGGTCTGCTCGGACGCGGCGGTGGACATTGATAACGACTGCTTTTGCATCTGCGCCGACACCGGCCCGGCCGCCCGCGATCATTTCGACCTTCAGTTGATGGACCTGCACAACGACCGCGGCGAATTTCTGGCGGTGGCCGGCACCCCGCAGGCAGAAGCCCTGTTTGAGCACTCCTTTTTCAGCAAAGCCACGCCTGAGCATGTCGCCCGGCGCCGAGAGATTCTCAATGACGTCCGCAAGCGATTCAAGCTGGCGACCAGCTGGTACTCGGCGGCCACCCGCTTCATCACCGAGGGGAAGGTGTCTGAAGAAACCTGGCAGAAGGTCGGAAACCGCTGCCTTGAGTGCGGCGGTTGCAACTATGTCTGCCCCACCTGCACCTGTTTCACCACCACCGACCGCCGCACCGGACCGAACGAAACCGAGCGCATCCGGATATGGGACGCCTGCGCCCTGAGCGGGTTCACCCGTATGGCCGGCGGGCACAATCCGCGCAAGGCGGTGCACGACCGCAGGAACCGCCGCTTCTTTCGCAAGCTGGGATACTACTTTATCCAGCGCGAGCTGATGCCCTCCTGTGTCGGATGCGGCCGCTGCGTCAGCGTGTGCCACGGAGACATCGGCATGCCCCACGTCGTGGAGATACTCCGCCGCGAAACCCTGAGGGAAGGAACGAAGCCATGACCCGCCAGCCGCGAAACCTGTACGAACCGAAGCTGGCCGTTCTGGACGAGGTGCGGGACGAGATCCAGGACGTCAAGACATTTTACTGGCACTTTGAAAACCCGCAGGACCAGCAGGCATTCCGCTCCTTTATGCCCGGGCAGTTTGCCCAGGTATCGGTGTTCGGCGCCGGAGAAATTCCCCTCTCGCTTCCGCCCAGCCCCACCGAAGACCGCGTGTTTTTTACCACCCGCAAGGTCGGGAAGGTAACCGCGGCCATGCACGAATTAAAACCCGGCGACCGCTTCGGCGTGCGCGGGCCGTACGGCAACGGCTTTCCCATGCAGGACTATGTGGGACGCAACTTGATCATCGTCGCCGGGGGCATCGGCCTGATACCGCTCCGCTCGGTGATCATTTATGCGCTGGACAACCGGGACCAGTACCGGAAGATCCAGGTATTCTACGGCTCCCGCACCCCCAAGGACCTCATGTACGTGGACAACCTGAAGGCGTGGCAGCAGGACACGGGTTTCGAATGCTACCTCACCGTTGACCAGGGTGACAGCGGCTGGAACGGACATACCGGGGTGGTGGGCACGCTTTTTAAGAAGCCGGGCGTGGAAATGCCCGTCGAAAATACGACCGTTTTTATCTGCGGTCCCCCGGTGATGTTCAGGTTTGTCCTGGCCGATCTAAAAAAAATGCAGTTTGATGACCGAAACATGGTGTCGACCCTGGAGCGCTACATGAAGTGCGGGGTGGGCAAATGCGGACACTGCTGCATCGGATTGGCCTACGTGTGCACCGACGGGCCGGTGTTCACCCTCGAGCAGATACGGCGGCTCGGGGAAGACATTTAACCCATGGGGGGAGGGGATCGCGGTCCTCACCCGTCAGGAGATCGGAACCGGCGATGAAGCATGACTTGCGCGCCGCGCTCGAGGCGGCCATGACCGGTAAAACCGGGTTTGTCGGCATCGGCAACGCCGATCGCGGCGACGACGGTTTCGGAGTATGGCTGGCTCAGGCGCTCGAGGCAAGCGGTGTGCCGGAAGTTATGATCGCCGGCACGGCGCCGGAAAGCCGCATCACCTCTCTGATCAACGGCGGTTTTGACAACCTGATCTTCCTGGATGCGGTCGAAACCGGCGCGGACGCAGGTTCGGTGGTCTTTTTAAGCGCAGACCACATCAAGAGCCGTTTTCCGCAGGTTTCCACGCATAAAATAGGTCTCGGCACCCTGGCGCGGCTCATCGAGCGGGAAAGTTCAGCCCGGGTATGGTTACTGGGCATGCAGCCGGTCGCGCTGCGGGAGCATTCCGGCCTGAGCGAAGCCGCGCACACCACCATGGAACTTCTGCAGCGCATCCTCCTGGATGTACTTGCCCGGAGGGTGCAGATTGAAGCGGAGTGTATAAACTCATGAGCCCCATCGATACTACCCTCTATGCCATTGGATTGCACTGCGCGGGAGGCATCCTGGTGGGATTGCTGTCCCGCAGCAAGATTGCCGCCGGCTGGTTCAACTTTTTAATCACCGCCGCCGCCGCCGGGCTTTGCATCAATGGTGCGGTGACAACCCTGCTGCACGGATCGGCCCCGGCGGCAACCATTTATACCCTGCCCCAGTACGGGTCATCGCTGCGGATCGCGGTTGACGGGTTGAGCGCGGTGTTCCTGGCGCTGATCGCGATCATTGCCGTTTTTTCAGCCCTCTATTCCATCCGCTACATGACCCTCTATCAGGACTACGGGGTCGGCCGCTTCTATCCCAATTTTCAGTTTTTCATCGCCGGCATGTACGGCATCGTTGTCACCAGCGATCTCATGATTTTCTTCTGCCTCTTCTGGCAGCTGATGACCATACCCTCCTACCTGCTCATCCGCTACGAATTCAGGCAGCGGGAGAACGTCCGCGCCGCCAACAAATACCTGCTGATGATGGAGATTGCCTGCGCCCTGGTGATGCTCGGGGCCTATCTGCTGGCGGGAACCACGCCGGTGTCGGTTGCCGGTGAGACACTCATGCCCTTTGATTTTGACGCCATCCGCGCCCATGTCGCCGCCCTGGCGGAAATTCCCGCCGGCGCCACCTTTGCGCTGCTCCTGTTCCTGGTGGGATTCGGCATCAAAGCGGGCATGTGGCCCTTCGGACAGATGTGGCTGCCGGACGCCCATCCGGCCGCCCCCTCGCCGGTGAGCGCGCTTCTTTCCGGCGTCATGATCAAAACCGGCGTCTACGGACTGATGCGCTCCTTCATCTGGATGATGCCGCCGGATGGAAAGAGCTGGTATTCACCCGGGGCGTGGGGGGCGGCGCTCGCCCTGCTCGGCACCCTGACCCTTTTCATCGGCACCATTCAGGCGCTGAAGCAGGAACAGAGCAAGCGCCTGCTGGCCTTCCACAGCATCGGGCAGGTCGGCTATATAATCCTCGGCCTTGGCGCCTGCCTGGCGCTGCTGCCCTCCGGGGCCGGTTCCGAAGGATTTCTGGCCCTGGCGATCATCGGTTTTTACGGCGCCCTCTTTCATACGGTTAATCATGCCCTCTTCAAGAGCCTTTTGTTCCTCAACGCCGGATCCATGCTCTACGCCACCGGAACCCAGGATCTCAACCGCCTGGGGGGGTTGATGAAGTACATGCCGCTCACCGCGCTCACCGCGCTGGTGGCATCCTTTTCCATAGCCGGGGTACCGCTGTTTAACGGATTTGCCAGCAAATGGAGCCTGTATGTGGCCGCCATCCTCGGCGGCCGCCATGCCGGTTATCTCGCCCTGTGCGGCATCTTCGGCATTGTCACCAGCGCCCTGACCCTGGCATCATTCATGAAATTCTTCGGCCTGAGTTTTCTTTCACGCACCAGCACGCTGGTCCAGAACAAGGCCGCGGCAGGGGTGAAGCTGGAGGTCAAACCCTCTATGCAGTTTCCCCAGATGCTGCTTGCCCTGCTCTGCCTGGCCCTGGGCCTGCTCCCGGGTCTTGCTTATTATTTCATGCAGCAGGCGCTGGCGGGGGGCCATCATGTACTGGCCGCTGCCGCGCCGCGGCTGGTTTCGCACCGGATAGACCTGAGCATCGCGCTGCCCTCCGGCAACGGCGCCGCCCTCCTGGCCCCGCTGGCCGCCGGGGCGGTCATCCTGCTCATGTTCCTCATCGCCCGGTTTATTTCCCGACTGGGAGCGGCGGAACGGCGGCCGGCGGACGTCTGGCTGTGCGGTTACATCCGCGAGGCCGATGTATACCGCTACAGCGCGCACAATCTCTACACCGAGGTAAAACGTTATTTTCACTGGGTCGGCGGAGCGCCCCGCCCCCACCGGGACGCAGCCTCTGATATCAAAACCGCACCCTCAACCCCCGAGCATTGACAGCCATGGCAGCACGCGATGTTTTGAACAGCATTAAAAAACGGTTTGACGGCGTCATTCAGCGGGTGGACGTCCCCGCGGACAACCGCTTGTACCTATACGTCCAACCGGAAATGATCAAGGAAATCTGCCGCTACGTCTTCCGCGACCTTGACGCCCGCTACGTCATCAGCATCGGCATGGATGACCGGCAGCACTCCGACAGCTTCATCGTGGCGCACGATTTCTCCTTTGACCGGCTGAACGTGCTCGCCAGCATCATGGTGAACCTCCCGGCAAGCCGGCCGCGGGTTGAGTGCATTTCCGATGTGGTGCCCGCCGCCAATTGGGCGGAGCGGGAAATGCGAGATCTCCTGGGCATTGAGTCGGTCGGCTGCCCCAACCCCAAGCGGTTGATTTTGCCCGACGGATGGCCTGAGGGCGTACACCCCTTGCGGAAAGACGTCCCCTGGAATTACGTCCCCCCGGATTATGATGAGACCAAGGAATATGCTTTCGACGCGGTACCCGAGGGCTGCGTGGTTGTCCCCTTCGGCCCCTTTCACCCCACCCTGGATGAGCCGGCCCACTTCAGGCTCTTCGTGGAAGGCGAGACCGTCCGCGGCTGCGAATACCGAGGCTTCATGGTGCATCGCGGCATCGAAAAATTGGCCGATTCGGTTTTAACCTATAATGAGATACCCATGCTCGCGGAGCGGATCTGCGGCATCTGCGGCTGCGTTCACAGCGTGACATATATTCAGGCGGTGGAGCAGGCGACCGCCATACAACCGCCGCCCCGCGCGGAATTTATCCGCACCATCATGCTGGAAATCGAGCGACTGCACAGCCATCTCCTCTGGACCGGGCTGGCATCACACATCCTCGGCTTCGATACCCTGTTCATGCAGAGCTTCCGGATCCGCGAACCGATCATGTGGATCGCCGAAAAGATCACCGGCAACCGCAAGACCTATGGGCTCTGTGTCGTCGGAGGTGTGCGCTGGGATATTAGCGCGGAATTGAAGAGGGAATTGCAGGGAGTGCTGGACAACCTGGAGAAGGAATGGACCCAGGTCTTCCAGGCGGTCAAAGGGGACAAGAACCTTCAAGCACGCACCCGGGGGGTGGGTATCGCCGACCGGAACCTGGTGAAGGACGCAGGGCTCATCGGCCCTCTGGCGCGCGCCTCGAACATCCCCACCGACTGCCGCCGCGACCTGCCCTATGCAGCCTATGACCGTGTGGATTTTGATGTCATCGTGGAAGACGGCTGTGATGTCTGGTCACGTGTCCTGGTCCGGGTCCGGGAGATTTTCGAGTCGATCCGCATCATCCGCCAGTGTCTGGAAAAGATGCCGGATACCCCCATTCAGCTGAACATAAAGGATGATCTGCCCCCGGGACGGATCGGCATCTCTTCGGTAGAGGCCCCCCGCGGGGAGTCCCACCACTTTGTGGTCACGGGAGACGAGAACCGCCCCCGCCGCTGGCGGGTCCGCGCTCCGACCTATCAGAACCTGCAGGGTATCCCGGCAATGATCAAGGACCAGCAGATTGCGGACATGACCATCTCGCTGGGAAGCATCGATCCCTGCTTCTCATGCACCGACCGCATGGAAATAGTCGACATCCGCTCCGGTTCACAACAGGTGTACACCCAGGAAGAACTGTTGCGACTGGCGCGGCAACGCAACGATTGACAGGGAGATAAACGGCACATGCAGCTCTCTATTGCAGCAGTGGGGCTGGGAATCGTCAATGTGGTGCTGGCGATGGGTCTGGCACCCCTGTGTGAAGGCATTTTGCGCAAGGTTACCGCGATGGTCCAGTCCCGCCAGGGGCCCCCGCTTCTCCAACCCTACTTCGATCTGTTCAAACTGCTGGGCAAGGAGGACATTGAGTCGGGCCAGTCACCGGTCATGCAGCGGTTCGCCGCCTACCTTTCGCTGGCCACGGTGCTGACGGTTGCCATGCTGGTGCCCATGGGGGGACATACTCCCCTGGGCAAAGACAGCGATGTCATTCTTCTGATTTATCTTCTGACGCTTTCGGGCGTTTCCACGCTGCTGGCCGGGCTGGCCGCCGGTTCCACCTATTCGCTGGTCGGCGTAAGCCGGGAAATGATGGCCATGCTCACCCTTGAGCCGCTGCTGGCCATTGCCATTGTCATCGGCGCGGTGCACACCGGCACGCTTCGGCCCGACCAGGTGCTCGCCGGATCGGTCTATCACGCCGGCAGCTTTCCCCTTGCCGGGATGATGATGTTCCTGATCATCCTGTTTGCCCTGCAGGCATTTGTCGGCCGCATGCCCTTCGATACCTCCGAAGCGGAAACCGAAATCATGGAAGGGCCGGTAATGGAATATTCCGGGCCAAAGCTGGCGCTGTTCAAATATGCCCGAATGGTTAAATTATTCGTCTACTGTGCCCTGTTTGTCGCGTTGTTCGTGCCGTGGGGACAGACCGGTTTGTACCCCGTGGACATAATCATCCTGCTGGTCAAGATATTGGTCCTGGTCCTGCTGGTAACGCTGGTTGCGGCCACCCACGCGCGTTACCGGATTGATCAGGTAATCCGCTACTACGCGGGACTTTTCGGGCTTGCCCTGGTGGCGCTGGTGTTCGCGGTAAGCGGGTGGTAGCCGCTGTCGAATCCGTTGTGTAAAGGAAGAAAGCCCCGGGTCGGTAAAGGAAATGTAATTATGTCACTGGCAAGTAAGATCAAGGAGGCAATTATATGCCTGAAGGCGGGCCGGGTCACCCTTCCCTATCCCTTTAAGCCCGCTCCGCTACCGGCGCGCTTCCGGGGGCGTCCCATCTTCGATCCCGGGAAATGCATCGGATGCGCCGGTTGCGCCAACAACTGTCCGGCGCGGGAAATCCTGGTGCTTGATCCCTGCCAGGAAGTACGCATCATCAAGTACATCGGCAGGCGCTGCACCTACTGCGGCAGGTGCGCAGATGTCTGCCCTGAAGGCGCCATTACCATGAGCCAGGAGTTTGAGAACGGCACCGACGATATTCATGACCTGCAGCAGAACCTTGAAATCTTCATGGGCACCTGCCAGCGATGCGGCCGCTGCTACAGCAATCAGGGCCCCCTGGAGGCGCTGAAGATGAAAGGTTATCGCTTCGACAATCTGGAACAGGAGGTGTGGGTCTACAAATCAAAGGCCTATCTCGACAGCGAACCGGTAGTGAAGGATATAGATCTGGAGCTGGACTGAACGCAGGCAGGGCGCCAACCCCGCCGGCAGCGCGTCTGATGAGAGGTGACGATGTTCAAGAATTTGTGTAAAAAGATGTTTCCCCGCTCCCTGTGGGTATACCACGCCAACAGCGGCGGGTGCAACGGATGCGATATTGAGGTTTTGAACGTGCTGACGCCTTACTATGATGCGGAACGGTTCGGCATCAGGCTGGTGGGTTCGCCCCGCCATGCCGATGTGATGCTCTGCCAGGGTCCCGCGTCCCGGTCAACCGCCCTGGCTCTGAAGCGGGCCTACGATGCCATGCCCGCTCCCAAGCTGGTGTTTGCCATCGGTTCCTGCGCCTGCGGCGGCGGCATCTGGTACGATACCTATACGGTCATCGGGCCGGTTGAGAAGGTCATACCGGTCAACTATTACATCCCCGGCTGTCCGCCCCGTCCGGAAGCAATCCTGTTCGGCGTAGCCGTAGCGCTTGGTCTGGTGGATAAGAAGACCTCCCCGGTTCAGGTCAAGCAGCTCAGGCAGCCCATCCCGCGATATCACCCCGAAGACCTGCTTCTCAAGGACGGCATGGTCGTCTACCAGAAAATGGAGCATGTGTGATGGCCGGACGCCCGCCATCAGCACCGCAAGCTGAAGCTTGCGACTACAGCTTGCGGATACATGGGCGAATGCACCTGCACCGTCTGCTTTTGCTGAAAACTGTAAACCGTCAACTGTAAACTTTTTCTTCCCCTGACCCCTGTACTACGTACTTTTGTTGTAGCCAAAAAGCCCCTCCCCTTTGAGCCACCTACGATTGCTCATTTTTTCACCAGCCTGCTAGAATTTTATGACACTCGCTGCGTCGGTCATGGATTGCATGATTTCGAGCGCGTTGGATATGGTCCCGATTGCCACCGCGTCCCGTATCTTAAAAAAGTCCAGGCAGGTGCCGCAGATGAGAATGCTCACACCCTGCTGCTGAAGATTCTCCAGCACTTCGAGCGCGTAGGACCCCTTGATGGCCAGCTTCACCGCATTGCTGATCAAAATAACCGTGCACTTTTTGTGGGGAAGCGAAAGCGCCGCATTCATAAAACCGTTCAGCAGCACCTTCCCGAGATCGCGATTGCTTCCCACGTAATCGCTGTCAAACAGATAGACCATTTCCTTTTCCGGAGCGGGGTACGTAGCAATGTAGGTCTCGGCAGCCGGTTTTGAGTCCGCTTTCCGGCTGATGGCGATCCGATAACATCCCGCTTCTTCCTCCGTGTTTGCCTCACAACCCTGGCTCCGGGCAAACCTGATAATGTTGTCGCGGGCGTTTTCCGTGTCCGCCAGCACCAGGATTTCGCCTTCGGCGGTTTCATCCAGCGCCCTTTTGGTTACAACCACCGGCCCGGGACAGGCAAGCCCCCGCGCATCAACTTTCTTTTTCTTCATACACTACCCCTGGTTTGAGCCGTGCGCTTACTCTTTCCATCGGTGGGCCGCGTCCGTCCACCGTTATTTATAATCTTCCCTAAGCCATCCCCGTTGTATGGTAGCATGACAGATACCCTCCGCCCATGTCAATTTGATAATCTCAATGCCGAAACGGCTTGATATAGAATAAACCTATGGGTCATCATGAGGCAAACCGGCAAGCCAATCCGGGGTTCTTTTATCAGTGAAGCAATACAACCGGGCCCCGCCGGAGTGGCGGGGCTCACTGTGCAGTATGCAAGGTGTGCATCCGCCTTCAGCTTCATCGGGCGGCAAGCTCCACGGGAATGGTATTGTATTGAACCGTAACGCCCGTATCGGTACCCGCATCCGCTCCATCGGAATTGCCCACAAACTCATACCGTTTGACCGGCCCGCCGCTTCCCCTGGCAAACCAGTCCATCTGGGTATTATCATCAAGGTATTCAAACTCATCGTAGGTGATGCAGGCAATCTCTTTAATTTTTTCCGGCGGGCGCGGTATAAACAACATGTGTATCCGTACCCTCGGCGGTGCTCCCATCGGGTCGAGTCTCCTCAGCCTTCATATAGATCTCGGATTGCAGTATGTTATTTTGGATGCCGATAACCGATAAGCGGACACGGCACAACACGCGCGGTCCGTTGCCGCCAAATTCTTCATCACCCCGGGTATGCGGCGGCACAAATGTTCGGTAACCCGGCGATACATATTCGATTTCCGTAGTCCCCTGAATAATTGTTACAATCGATATCTCCTCGAACCCGTGAATAAGCACAAATTTGTTATGCTGCGCCGTCAACTGTACGCCCCCGGCGCTTAAATCCACGGTCATATGGTAATGGGTGGGCTTGTCGAGGTGTTCGATTATATTCCGTCGTGTCCCGTTGTTTTACTCCAGGTAGAGTCTGATGTCTTTCAGATCAAAATCATACCCGAAGAATTC
>CAYWLT010000066.1:0-12255 GCA_964459295.1 uncultured Thermodesulfobacteriota bacterium | reverse complement strand
GTGATGTAGTCGCCGTCGGGCATCATCATCTTGATCTTGTAGGATGCCAGGGGCTCAACATAGAGCACCGGGTTGTCGTCCCGGATGGCCGCTTTCATCAGCCCCTTGGCGTTTGCCGGGTTGCTGGGCATGACCACCTTCAGTCCGGGCATGCCGGCAAACCAGCCTTCCAGGGATGAAGAGTGGTGGGGGCCGGCGCCGAAACCGCCCGCGGTCATGGCGCGCACCACCATGGGCAGCTTGACCTGCCCGCCGAACATCCAGCGCATCTTTGAGGCCTGGTTGTAAAACTCCTCCACCGCAAGGGTGATGAAGTTCATGAACATGATTTCCGCAACCGGGCGAAGCCCCGCGGCTGAAGCGCCGCAGCAAAGCCCGACGATCGCCCCCTCGCTGATGGGGGTGTCGACGCAGCGCTCTGGTCCGAATTCGGTGATCAGCCCGCGGGTAACGCCGAACGGCCCGCCCGGCTTGCCCACATCCTCCCCGACGATGAAGACGGTCGGGTCCCGGCGCATTTCTTCCGCTATGCCGTGGTTAATCGCCCATTGAAAGTTTAAGGGTTTTTTATCTGCCATCTAACTATCCTCCCGATAATGATCATGGTTCGACTGCATCTGTCGCTTAGGGCGGTCCGGTTTCTAGGCGAATATATCCTTGTACAGCTCGTCAATCCCGGGTTGCGGGCTCTGGCGCGCGAAGGCAACCGCCTCGTCGACTTCCTTCTTGGCGTCTTCTCTGATCTTGCCGATGGCCGCGTCATCCAGCACGCCTTCCTTTTTAAGCTGCTTCTCGTACAGGACGATGGGGTCCTTCTTGAGCCACTGCTCCAGCTCGCCTTCGGGGCGGTAGTTGCAGGGGTCCCCTTCAAAGTGGCCGTGGTGCCGGTAGGTCTTCCCTTCGATCATATAGGGACCCTTGCCGGCGCGGCAGTGCTTAACCGCCTTGCCCATCTCCGTGTAGACCGCCTCAACGTCGTTGCCGTCGATGGTGACGCCCGGCGCGCCGTATCCGGCGGCCCGCTCCGCCACATTGTCAATGGCGATGTGGTCCGACTTGGGAGTCATCTGGGCATAGAGGTTGATGCTGCAGACGAAGATGAGGGGCAGCTTCAAAACGGCGGCCATGTTGAAGGATTCATGAAAGGCGCCGGTGCCGGTGGCCCCTTCGCCGAAATAGACGGCGGTGACGTTGGTGGTCTTGTTGTACTTCTGGGCAAAGGCGGTGCCCAGGGCGATGCGCATGCCCTCGCCCACCACGCCGTTTGACCCCATGCAGCCGGTGGTCACATCGGCAAAATGCATGGAGCCCGCCCGGCCTCTGCAACACCCGTCGATGCGCCCGAACAGCTCCGCCATCATCGGCTTCATGTCCGCGCCCTTGGCGATTATGCAGCCATGTCCGCGGTGGGTGGTGAAGATGATGTCTTCCTTGAGCAGGTTGGCGCAGGTTCCCGCGGCCATGGCGTCCTCACCCTGGGAAAGATGCAGAAATCCCGGCATTTCGCCACCGGCAAAAATCCGGGTGGTCTCATCTTCAAAGGTCCGCTGCCGGATCATTCTGGTCAACAGGTCAATTTTTGTTTCCTTGCTTAGTTTCATCGAGCATCCTCCACTTCTTTGAATAGAAAACAGCGGACTAGGCGGTGGCGGGAACTTCTGCCGTTCCCTTCACGCAGTCTACCCCCTTGTCATTGGTGATGGCCATGTCGCAGACCAGGACGTCCCCCTTGACTTCCTTTACCGTAAGTTTGCTGGTGATGGTGTCGCCCGGCCGCACCGGGGCGCGAAATTGCAGGTCAATAATCGTTCCTTGTTTGGGCCAGGTGGTCTTCTGAACGGCGCAGATGGCCTGGAGAACCGGTTCAACGTTGATGGTGCCGTGGGCGATGGTGCCCTTGAAGAGGGGATGGACCTTCATTCCTTCCACATCCACATGCAGGGTATTATAGTCGCCGCAGATGTGGGCCTACTGGTTGATCAGTTCCTGGGTTACGGTGAGCGTCTTTGATGTCAGTGTATCTCCGATGGCTGCCATGGTTATTCTCCTCCGGTTAACGGTTTACTGCATGGTTCTGGGAAGCAGAAAGCTCATCTGAATGTCGGTTATCTTTTCTCCCTTCTGATTGGTGGCGTTCATGTTGATGTAGAGAAATTTGTTGACGATGGTTTTTCCATCCTTCTCCTTTTGCACTTCCTTTTTGTCGGCGATGGAGAGCTTGGTGGTAATGGTGTCGCCGATGACGGCGGGCTTGTGAAAGGTTATCCGGTCGCCGGCGCGCACCGCCTGGTCGATGAACACCTTACGGTCCCAGCAGATGCGCAGGCCGAAGATGTAAATCATGCCCACCGGGACATTGACCGTACCCGGATTGGGGTCGCCCATCAGCCGGGCGAACTTTTCCACCTCTTCCTTGGTGATGGTGTAGGTGCCGCCGCCGCAGTCGAACCCCGGCTCCATCTCCGCAAACTTGAGGTCGGGCAGCATTTTCTCAGGACCGAAGCTGCTCACCAGGTCTTTCTTAAACAGGTGCTCTAATTGTGTCATGAGATGATCCTCCGCTGTTTGAATTGATATGTAGTAGTAAGCGCGGGAACGTTCCGCTTACTTTACTATTCGTACCTTTCCCCATCCCTTTTCATAGGGGCACATGATGAAGAGTTTCAGCTTCATCTCGCTCATCAGCCACTTGCCGTTTACTTTCCGGTACTTATCGTATTCAAGGCCGGCAATCCAGGCCGCGCCCATTCCCTTGAGGGTGCATGCCTGCCAGAGATACCATTTGCCGGTCGCGGTCTGTCCGTCCTTGTTGATCTTGATCACCGGCTGGAGAAAATAGTGGACGGCAAAAATGATGTTCTTGGCCACCCCCTCGAAAAATTTCTTGATCGCCGGCCGTCCCCGGTGGACGCCGAAGTCCTTGCCGCCGTCCCACACCGCGTCCTCGGTGAAAAGCTTTACCCCCTTGGGCGGATTGTACTTGTCATCGCAGACCGCGGCGTATTCCGCCTTCAAGTGCTTGATTGCCTCCACCGCTTCGAGCACCTCAATCCTTTTTTCCAGCGCCTTCAGTTCATTTGCTTTCATGGTGTACCCTCCCTGTATCACTGTTCTTATTTTTTTTTGGTGATTTCAATCTGATTGACCGCATCGCCCGCGCTGATGCTCCTGGCAAGAACCGCCTTGAACTGCTTGTCGGCCTTGACCTCTTTGAGCACCTGATTGATGAAATCCTGGTCGCGCTTGGTCACCGCTTTGAAGTAGCTGCTGCCCTTTTTTAAACCGAAAATCCCCATAACCTCCACATAGGGGTTGAGCTTGGAGGTGAGGGTCACGCTGCCGTTGCCGGCGGTGACTTTGTAAGGCATGTATTTGCGCTTTTCGCAATAGGCGAGGATCT
This sequence comes from uncultured Thermodesulfobacteriota bacterium, assembly GCA_964459295.1. Classification (GTDB taxonomy): domain Bacteria; phylum Desulfobacterota; class WTBG01; order WTBG01; family WTBG01; genus CAZWCD01. The sequence goes on along the minus strand of CAYWLT010000066.1, from coordinate 8,855 downwards.
CGGCAAGATCTTTTGGACTGGCCGGTTTGCCCGCCCAGAGGTCGGTGCGCGCGTCCTTTGCCCACATCGGGGGAAAGGTTCTCCAGAGGTCGAGGTAGATATCGGTTGCCTTGTTGATGCTTACGGCGTTTTCCAATCCCTGCCAGGCCAAGAAGTCGGTGTAGAAGAAGCCGAGAAAGGTGCCCGGTCCCTGGTCCTCCAGGCTCCGCTTTTGCTTTTTTAAGATGTAAAGGAGCGGCTCGGTCTTTCCCATTTCCTCTTCAATGAAACGGTATTTCACTTCGGGCAGAGGCTTGTCCTTATCGCCGAAGGGCGTGCGCATAAGGATCTGACTGCCGCAGGCGGGGCCGTCGCGGCAGCGGCGGGTGGGCAGATCCAGTTCCACGTCATCCTTGAGCCCCGCTTTCTTGGCCTCGGCAATCAGCTTCCGCAGGTAGGTGTAGGTGAGGTAGACTTCCTGCCGGTAATAATCGTTTCGGTCAAACCGGCAGTCCACCGGCCCGTAGGCGGGATTGGCGCACCAGAGCACGTGGCCGACGTGCTCGTTCTTCTCATTGCGCTTGATTTCGTAGAGGGCCGGGACACCGGAGAAACAGAACTGGACAATCTTGCCGAAGGTGGGCAGGTCCGGCACCTGCTTCAGCTTGAGGGCCTGCATCGCCCCCTGGAAGCCGACCACGGCAAGGGCCTCCCATACCGTGCCGTAGGTGGCAAGGCCGTTGTCAAAGCCCAGGGCGGGTTTGAAGGTTCTCCAGATGTAATATACGTGCCCGAACATGGAGCGAAGGGCGGCGACGGAGAGGTCCTTCAGGCTGAAATTGAGCTCTTTTGCATACTTCTGAGCAAGCGGCAAAAACGGTGAAACAATTTTCCTGGTCATGGCGGCGCTCCTTTCTTTACTTTTTTGCCTTCCTGGTTTCAGGGTCATATCCCAGACAGCAATCGTAGAGGTCGGTTCTGCGATCGGTCAGCGGGTTGTTGAATTCGGACCAGTGCCGGTAGCGGGCTTGCATCAGGTTGATCTCCGCGGAGACGATCTCCGGCTTGTCCGGCGATCCCGGCCCCGCCACAAAGCCGCCGGCGGGATCGGTGATGCAGCTGTTGCCGATAAAGCCGCAGTCCCGTTCCGTGCCGATGCGGTCGGCGCAGATGCTGAAGATCGCGTTCATCAGGGACATCTGCTGGGCGGAATAGGCGGCGGTGGGCTTTGCCTTGGTCTGGAGGGGAGGCACCACCACCCAGCAGGTGGAATCGCAGATGATGTCCGCACCCTGGGCCGCATAGATCCGGGTCACCTCGGGGAACCAGACGTCATAGCAGATGCGGCAGCCGATTTTCCCGAAGGGAAGGCTGAACACCGGGTATCCCAGGTTGCCCGGTTCGAACCACATCTTTTCTTCGTTCCAGAGATGGGTTTTGCGGTAGGTCCCGATGTGTCCGTCGGGACCCACCACCGCGACCGAGTTGTAAAGGTGATTGCCCTCCCGCTCGGTGATGCCGGCACAGATGTAGGCGTCGTATTTTTTTGCCATCCGGATCCACTCCCGCGTGGTCGGTCCGCCGGGAACCGGCTCGGACATGGCAAAGGCCTCTTCCCGGGAGTTGTAAATGTAGCCGGTGTTGGATAGCTCCGGCAGCACCATCAGTTTGACCCCCATTTTGCCGGCCTTTTCAATCAGCTTTAAACCCTCGCTCACCGAATGGTCCTTGTTGCCCATGCGGGGTTCAAACTGAATCGCGGCAACCTTGACCAGGCTTTCCTTGCCCTTTTCGCGCTTGCCCGGATAGGGCGGTATCGCTGTTTTTTTTGCGGGCGGTTTTCTGGCTGGCATGGCACGCTCCTTTCATCAAAGGGTTTCGAATTTCGGATTTCCTGCCTCGGATTTTTCGCGGGTCATTTGGAACATCTCCCTTTTGCTCGGGGTGGCTCCATTCATCCCTTTACCTTTCATGGTACCGCTGTGGCACAAATTGCAGCTTCTTCAGGCCCAGGGCCACTTCAATGCCCTGGAGAATGGCCTCAGGGGTGGGCGGGCAGCCGGGTATCAGACAGCTGACCGGCAGCACCTTGTCAATCCCCCCCACCTGATTGTAGCTTTTTTTCCAGGGTCCCCCGTCAATGGCGCAGGTTCCTATGGCAATAACCGGCTTGCTGCCGGAAAGCGATTCCTTGAGCTCCCTGATTTTTTTCACCATGCCCCGGCTGACCGATCCGGTGGCCAGAAGCAGGTCGGCGTTTTTAAGGTTCCGCACCAGCACCAGTTCCAGCGGCCGCTTGGAGGCCAGCAAAAATGAGTTGATCAGGTTGAGCACTTCCAGATCGCATCCGTTGCAGGCGCCGATGTTGGCATGGTAGCACTGCATCACCTGTTTCAGGTCGGATTGATCGGCGGGCGGCTCGACGGCCGGATTACTGTGCATGGCGTCTGGTCAGTCTCCTGCTGAACAATGTTCTTCGGCAGCGGGAACATAGCGCCATCCAGGAAAGCTCGCCCGGCAAGATGCCCCGCTGCGCATAGCTTTTTTTTACGGTTTGCGCAACGCCTCGCACCGTGCCGATGGTGGCCTGGCAGTGCTCGCACCCCTGAAGCCTGATTTTCAGCTCGTGGTAGAGCTTGTCTTTGGCATGCGCCGGCAGCTCGCTGCCCGCCGAGAACTCCAGGGCCTGTTCCGGACAGACGGCGGCGCAGGCGCCGCAATAGATGCAGCTGCTCATGGTGAAGGTGATCGTCCGGTGCTTTTTATTGTCCGAGACGGCAATGGCCAGGGCGGGGCACATGATCGCGCACGCGCCGCAGCCGGTGCACCGCTTCTCGTGCAATACCATTTGCTTGAGGGGAGGATTCATCGCCGCCGCGGCGTGCCCGGCGCGGTATCCCTCCATCTGCTTGGCGGTCAGGGAGATGAACGCCTCTTTTAACTCGCTGGTCAAATGCAGTTTAAACATATCGGCCAGAGATATTTGGATTTGAGCCTGTGAGAATCCGTCGCGGTTCCGGTCTGCTCCGGGTTAATGTTCAATGCAGGAAAAGCAAGGATCGATGCTGCTGATGCTCATGCGGGCGTCAGCGATGTTGGTGCCCCGCAGCATCACCGGAACGGCCTGGAGGTTGGAAAAGGTTGCGCTCTTGATTTTCCACCGCCGCGGCCTGCCGTTCCTGCCGGTTAATACGTAGTGGACGGTTTCTCCCCGGGGGGATTCAACCGCGGAGACACAGTCGGTATGGGGCGGTATTTCAACCGTCTTGACCCGGATGGCGCCTTCGGGCATGCGGTCGATGATTTCCCGCATGAGTTTAAGCGATTGATTCATTTCGTCAACCCGGACCGATATCCGAGCCAGGTTGTCGCCTTCACCCCGGCAGACCGGCTCAACCGACAGAAGATCATATGCGGCGTAGGGGTGATCCACCCGGGCGTCAATGGCAATGCCGGAGGCGCGGGCGGTGGGACCGGACACGCAGAGCCGCAGGGCGTCATGACGGGGCAGGGTGCTGATCATTTTCATGTGGGGAAAGAGGGAAGGCGCACCCGGCATGCCGTCCATGAGCGCGGCCAGGTCTTTTTCCACCGCCCCCAGAAATGACCCGAGGCGTGATTGCGAGGAAGTCGGGATGTCCCGGCTTATCCCGCCGATGACATTCATCCCGAAGATGATGCGGCTGCCGGTCAGGAACTGGCACAGGTTGAGGATTGAAGCCTGCAATGCGCAGCATTTGAGGAAGAGATGCTTGAGCCCCTCCATGGAGCAGATTGACGCGAGCCAGAGTGAATGGCTGTAAAGTCGCTCGAGTTCCAGCAGGGCGGAGCGTATGAAGCGGGCCCGCGGCGGCACCTCCAGCCGGGCGGCCGACTCCATGGCCTGACAGTAGCAGGTGCTGTGGGAAAATCCGCAGCAGGCGCAGATCCGCTCAGCGATAAAGGGTATGTGATGATAACTGAGGAGGCTGTCGGCCATCTTTTCCAGCCCCCGGTGATTGTAGAATCCCCGGTAATCGACATCCACCACCCGCTCCCCGTAGACAAACAGGTTGAAATAGGCGGTGGTTTCCTTTTGACCGTAGAAAGACCCCAGCGGAAGCAGGGTAGTGCTCGCGGGAGGGGGGGCAAGATTGGGAGCGGCGCCGGACACCGGGGCGGGCTTGTGGTCGAAGCGGAAGTCGTTCCGCAGGGGATATGTCCCCTCAGGCCAGTCGTCCGCCAGCACCAGCCGCCTGAGATCAGGATGGCCGCCGGCGATTATACCGTGCATGTCTTTCATCTCCCGTTCCGACCAGTTCGCCCCGGGAATGACCGGGGTGAGTGAATCAACCGTGGCCGGGCTTGATCGATCCAGATCGGTGCCGATGCACAGCAGCAGCCGTTCCTTATCGAAGGAGAAGAGATAACGCAGGGAAGGGGGCAGCGCTTCATCCCCCCGGTCGATGGCGGCGCAGGTTATGTAGCGTCCGTGCAGCTGCAGATATACATGTTCGGCAACATTTCTAATCAGGGAGGGAGGCGCCGTGAGCAGCAGAAGCGGAATCCGGTCCGGGTCAACGCTGATCAGGTCCCCGAATTTTTCCCTGAGGCTGGCGATAAGCGGGTCAGGACAGGCGGCCGCTTTTTCAATCCGGTCGCGACGGCTTATCTCCGTGCCCGAGGCGGCACAGCGGTTATTTCTTTTTTGCTTTGAGGGCATATGTCGTTCGCCGTCTGCTCGTCATGGTGTCGGGTGCATCATAGATTAAGGCGCCGGTGGGGCAGGTGAGGACGCACACCGGTTCCCTGCCCCGGTTTAACCGGTGTATGCATCGGTCGCATTTTTGCACGCCGCGTTCCCCGTCTCGGCTGATGACCCCGAAGGGACAGGCAATGATGCACATGCCGCAGCCGATGCAGCGGGACTGGTGTACGATCACCGCTCCCTGGGCAACCCGTTCGAGTGCCGAGGTGGGACAGGATTCAACGCAGGGGCTTTTTTCGCAATGCATGCAGCAGAGCGGCAGCAAGCGGCCGCCGTCGGCAGGGGTTAGAAAAACATGGGCATTCCCGCCGTGCTCCCGTGCGCAGGCAACCTCACAGGCACGGCACGCGATGCATCGCTCCGTGTCAACCGAAAACACCTTCTGCTTCACTTACATGCCTCCGCTTTTCTTGACCAGGCAGGTCTGGACACCGAGTTGGGGTATCTGTACCCGGGGATCTAGATGGTGTAACGAACCGTCTTTGCCGGCGGCGGCGATATAGGGAATGAAAACCACCCCCGGCGGCATCGAATCGGTGATGACCGCAGTGGCCTTTACCGATCCCGAACTGGTAAGAATCTTCACCTCTTCCAGGTTCTGCAGCAGTATCCTTTTTGCATCCCTGGGATTGATCTCGAGGGTAAGCGGAACGGCGGCGGGAGAATCGCCGGTCGGTGCGGCAGACGGTGAAGCATTGACCGGCCCGCAGGTCAGGCGGAAAGGATATTTTTTTGTGGGTTTTTCTTCCTTCCGGTCATAAGCCGGTGCGGCAAAATGCGCCCGTCCGTCTGGCGTGCTGAACTGCTCGGTGTAAAGAATGGGGGTCCCCGGGTGCTTGATCGCAGGGCAGGGAGAGATGATGCCGTCCATCTTTTTAACCCGGCTCGGGGTTATGCCTGCGTAGGCCGGGGCGGCTTTGTTGATTTCGCTGAGAATCGCCTCCGGATTCCCATAGGAGAATTGCTTTTGAAGGCCTATTTTTTTGCCCACCGCGCAGATAACCTGCCAGGCGGCGAGTATCTGTTTCTGGGGACTGATTATTCTTGATTGCCATTGCACCCGCCGCTCGGTGCTGGTATAGGTGCCGGTTTTTTCAGCCCAGCAGGGGGCCGGGAGGATAAGATCCGCCTGTTTTGCCGTCGCGGTGAGGAAACGGTCCTGCACCACCAGAAAGTCCAGGCCCTTGAGGGCGTTTTGAAATTCAGCCCCGGCCCACAACTCCCCGCAGGGATCCGACTCCACGATGTACATGGCCTTGATGCGCCGATTTTTGATGGCCTTGGGCAGGTCGTGAAGCGGAATGCCTTCCTTTGACGGTAGATGTTTTATCCGCCACAGTTTGGTGAGCCGCGAGCTGAGCGCCTGGTCCTTGAATTCGGCCTGCCCGAATTGCATCCGGGGTGACACGCCCATATCATAGCTTCCCTGCTCATTGCCGTGGGTGAGCAGGGGGAAAATACCGGCGCCGGGCCGGCCCAGGTGACCGGTCAAAAGCGACAAGTGGGCGGCGTACAGGCGGGCGGCGTTGGTCTGCGCGGGGTACGCCGCATAGTCAGCCGTCTGCACCAGCGAGGAGGCGCGCGATGATGCATAGCGTTCCGCGGCTGCACGTATGGACGCGGCGGGAACACCGGTTATTCCCTCGCATTGCTTCAACGACTGTTTCTGCATGGCTTTGCTGAAGGCCTCAAAGCCCGCGGTGCGCTCTTCAATGAACCGCAGGTTGCAAAGGCGGCTTTCCAGAAGGTGAATCACCATGCCCTCGAGCAGCGCGGCCTGCGTGCCCGGGCGGATGTGCAGGAAGGTGTCACAGAACCATGGTGCCGGGGGCACCCGATGGTCGGCGCAGATTACCACGGCGCCCCTCATCCGCGCCTCGAAGACGAAACGTGCGGCAACCGGATGATTTTCCAGGAAGTGCGACCCGGTGATGATGATGCACTGGGCATTGGCAAGGTCGGCAAGGGGGTTGGTCATGCCCGCATAGCCGAACATCGATGCCAGGGCGGCGGCCGGGAATCCCGCGCCCTCTTCCAGCGCCGGACAGGTTATATTGTTTGTTCCCAGCACCCGGGAAAATTTCTGGAGGAGATAGTTTTCCTCGTTGGTGCAGCAGGCCGACGCCATGAATGCCAGCGCATGGGGGCCGTGCTTGGCCGCAGCGCCTTTGAGACGCGACGCGATGAGCGAGATGGCTTCATCCCAGCTCACCGCATGCAAGGTGCCGTCGGCATGCCTGGCCTGGGGTGAATAAATCCTGTCGGGGTGATGAACCGTTTCCAGAACGCTGTTGCCCTTGAGGCACAGGGCGCCGGCATTGACCGGATGTTCCTTCATGTACTCGATGCCGGCGGCCCTGCCCTGTTCAAGCAGGGTGTAAAATCCGCACCCTTCCGCGCAGCAAAGGCAAACGCTTTGGTTTTCCTGGAGCGGTGTCATGTGACTTTTGAGGTTGATGGACCAGTTGCAAGGGAGGGTGAGCGGCTCCCTTATCGATATAGAGCAATGCAAGTGGCAGCACCAGGGAGGGCGTCCATGGTGCTGCCATACACAGCCAATTTCCGCTTGCGTTTCCTGTCAGTGGCTTAATAGGATTTCGGCAGCCCCAGCAGCACCTGACCAAGGAAGTTTTTGGACATTTCGTTGGTGATGGGCGCGAAAATGAGCTGTCGGCAGTTCCGGTAATAGCGCTGCATGTCGTACTCTTCGGTGAAACCGTAGCCGGCAAGCACCCTCATGCCGCGATCGGATGCGCGGAACGCGACCTCGGACGCCATGTACTTGGCCATGGTGCAAATGACGCCGGTCATGATATTATCGGGGTCTTTTGACTGCATCCAGGCGGCCTTGTAGGTGACCAGCCGCGCCGCCTCGAGTTCCGCCGCGGTTTCCGCCAGGGGGTGCTGAATGGCCTGGAACTGCCCGATGGGCTTGCCGAAGGCCTCGCGCTCCTTGGCATACTGGGCTGCGTCATCAAGCGCCGCCTTTGCCAGGCCGAGGGTGATGGCCGCGCAGACGATGCGCTCATTGTTGAGTGTTCCCACCAGCTGGTACCAGCCTTTGCCCCGTGCTCCCAGGATCTGGCTCTTGTGCACTTTTACATCTTCGTAGACCACTTCGAAGGAACTCAGGATATGGCTTCCCAGTTTGTGGATCTTGTTATAGGAAACGCCCGGCGTCTTTTTGTCGATCAGGAACATGGTCAGTCCACGGGCCGGCTTGTCCGGAGATTCGTCGGTTCTGAAGACGCCCACGATGGTGTCCGCCACGTGAATGCCGGTGGTGAATATCTTGGTGCCGTTTAATATGTAGTAGTCACCGTCCTCTTTGGCCTTTGATTTCAGGGCGCCCAAGATGTCGGTGCCGCCGCCCGGCTCGGTAAGGCTGAGACAGAAGTTGGTGTCGCCGGCTATGAGGGGGGGCAGATACTTCTTTTTCTGTTCTTCGGTTCCCTGTTCCAGAACGGACATACCGCCGAAGCACACGCCGAGGAGGTAGGTCAGGCCAAGATCGGAAAAGCGGTAGGAGAGCTCTTCGGTGATGAGCATTTCATCGATAATGCCGCCGCCGGTTCCGCCGTATTCTTCAGGGAAGGCGGCGCCGATGATACCGATCTCGCCCAACTGTTTCCAGATGTGAGAAGGAAAGGTCTCGGTCTTGTCCCACTCACGCACCTTTTCCGGCGGACATTCTTTATCCTTGAATTTCCTAATGGTTTCAATCATCATCTTCTGTTCATCGGTAAGATCGAAATCTAGTGCCATGGCGGACTCCTTTCGTTGGACAATTAAGTGAATGAATATTCATTCATTAAGGTTATTCATTGAATATCATTACCTTAATGTCATGTCAAGACATTTTTTACATTTCTTGCTGGATGCGTAAATCGAGAGGATGATAGGTGTAATGATCTGGTTTTATTGAATAATTTTATAGACGAGGTCATCTTCCCGCACCCGGTCTTTCACCTTGATACCGATCATGTCTCCGGGCAGCGCTTTTTCCACCGGCCGATTGTCCTTTTGCATGGAGTTCACCGTATCCTCAAAGTCGGTTGTATGCCCCTTGATTTTTATCCGGTCTCCAATGGCCAGATACCCGGCGGTCATTGCAATTGCAGCGACAGAC
>CAYWLT010000065.1:0-12283 GCA_964459295.1 uncultured Thermodesulfobacteriota bacterium | reverse complement strand
CCGATGAGCCCATCATCATAAACAACGCGGGCGCTTTTGCCTTCGAGCGATACCTCGACCGCCTTCACGCCTTGCTGAGACTCAAGGGCGCCTTTAACCGCCCGAACACAGTGTTCGCAGGACATCCCTTCTACCGGTACCGTTATTGTCTTTTCCATGCCGACTCCTCCTATGCTTTTTCCCTCGCGGTAAAGCCAAAATCGTTGATTGCCTGCACGATAGCTGCGATATCACTTTCGGGTGCGACACATTCAAAGGCGGCCTCCATCCGCTGCAAATCAACGGTAACGCCGGCAACACCTTTGAAACCGCTGATGATTTTGCTAACCCGCTTGCACAGCTTCCGCAGGTCATGCCTTTTACCTCCAGCACCTTTTTCATTTAAGCCTCCCTTGGTATGATTACGGTCGCTTCAAATATCGCAACTCCCCGTTTCGCTTCCAGAGCAGGTATATCGCCGGGTAGACAAGCAGCTCCATGGTGAACGAAGTGAACAGGCCGCCCACCATGGGCGCTGCAACGCGCTTCATTACGTCCGCGCCGGTGCCGATCGACCACATGATGGGCATGAGGCCCATCGCTGTGGCGCCCACCGTCATCATCTTCGGTCGGATTCGTTTGACCGCGCCATGAATGATGGCTTCGCGCAGCTCCGCCAGGTTTCCGAGTCTTCCCTCTTTCCGCGCCTCTTCATACGAAAGGTCGAGGAAGAGGAGCATAAATACGCCGGTTTCGGCATCAAGGCCCATGAGCGCGATCATGCCGACCCAGACGGCAATGGATACATTGTAATCGAGGAGATACAAAAGCCATATCGCGCCCACCACGGAAAAGGGAACAGCCAACATGACTACGGTTGCCTTGAAGGCCGATTTCGTGTTCATGTACAGGAGCAGGAAAATCAGGAAGATGGTTACCGGAATCACCACCTTGAGGCGTTCCCGCATCCGCAGCATGTTTTCGTACTGCCCGCTCCAGATGAGTGAATATCCGGTGGGCAGGGTGATATCCTGATAAACAGCCTTCTTTGCTTCATCAACGTACGAACCTACATCCCTGTCCGTAATGTCCACGAACACATACCCGGCAAGCATGCCGTTTTCATTCCTGATCATGCTTGGGCCGGAAACAAGGGTGATGTCAGCCAGGAGGGATATGGGGACCTGGACGCCGTTCCTGGTGGTAACCAGGACGCGCTGCAACTGGTCCAGATTTGCCCGCAGGTCGCGGGGATATCGCAGGTTGATTGAATATCGCTCGCGGCCTTCGATGGTGGTGGAAATGGTCTCGCCGCCGATGGCGCTCATTATCACGTTCTGCAGATCTTCAATGGTAAGCCCGTAGCGGGCAAGCGCTTCACGGCGGGGGGTGAAGTCGACAAAATAGCCTCCCGCAGCCCGCTCCGCATAGACACTCCGGGTGCCGGGAATCGATTTGACAACCTTTTCGATGGCCTCGCCGGTCTGCTGTATTTTAGTAAGGTCAGAGCCTAGAATTTTAATGCCGACCGGCGTTCGCACCCCCGTGGTAAGCATATCAATGCGACCCTTGATGGGCATGGTCCAGGAATTGGTGTTCCCCGGAATCTGAATTGCCCGGTCCATCTCGTCGATAAGCTCCTCGTAGGACATGGTGTCGGGCCAGGCGTGGCGCAACACGGTCTTTAGCCAGTCAGGGGCCCAGGAGGAGTGCCAGCGTTCCTTGGCGCGCCATTCTGACGGAGGTTTTAATACCACGGTGGTTTCCATCATGGAGAAGGGCGCAGGATCGGTTGACGTATCGGCCCGTCCCGCCTTTCCGAATACCGTCACTACCTCAGGGAAGCTTTTGAGGATACGGTCCTGGGTCTGCATAAGCAACTCAGCCTGGGTCACCGATATGCCCGGGAGTGTGGTGGGCATGTAGAGGATGGTTCCTTCATTGAGCGGGGGCATAAATTCGTGGCCCAGCTCAAGGTATACAGGAATGGTGGTCGCCACAATTATGACGGCTGCTGCAATCACCTTTTTGGGATGTCTCAGCACAAACCGGCAAGGTGATTCGTACAGCTTGAATAGTATGCGGCTGACCGGGTGCTTTTCCTCCGGATAGTATGTGCCCACAAAGAGCGTGTTCATAATCCATGCAAGCGGCCGCGGTCTGATCTGAAACGCATCCATTCTGGCAAACAGCATCCGTACCGCCGGATCAAGCGTTACTGCAAGAATGCAGGCTATTGCAATGGCAAATGTCTTGGTGTATGCCAGCGGGGTGAACAGCCGCCCTTCCTGGTCCACCAGGGTAAACACCGGGAGAAAAGAAACGGCAATCACCGCCAGTGAAAAAAATACCGAGGGCCCCACTTCCAGCAAAGCCTCCAAGCGGATCCGGTGAAAGTCGCCCTTGCGGCCACCCTCCTGCCACATCTCCAGCTTCTTATAGGCGTTTTCCACCTCGACGATTGCCCCGTCCACCAGCACCCCGATGGAAATGGCGATGCCTGCCAGGCTCATGATGTTGGAGGTGATGCCCCAGACATACATCAGGATAAAAGAGAGGAGTACGGAAATAGGAATGGTGATGATGGGAACCAGGGCCGACGGGAAGTGCCACAGGAAGAGCATGATCACCAGGCTCACGATGATCATTTCCATCACCAGTTCTTCCTTAAGATTATCAATGGACTTCTGGATGAGCTCGGAGCGGTCATAGGTGGTGACCACTTGGACACCATCGGGAAGCGAGGATTGCAACTCCTCAAGTTTCGTCTTGATCCTCTTTATGACATTCCTCGCGTTTTCACCATGACGCATCACGACAATGCCGCCGACGGTGTCACCCTCACCGTTAAAATCAGCCACGCCCCGGCGAATCTGAGGCCCGACGGCCACCGTGGCCACATCCCTGAGCAATACCGGCGTGCCCGTCTCGCCGGCCTTGACCACCACCTTGTCCAGTTCTTCGACAGATTTCACATATCCTTTGGCCCGCACCATGAACTCGGTGCCGGCCCACTCAATAAGCCTGCCGCCCATTTCGTTGTTGCTTTTTTTTATCGCTTCAACGATATCCATCAGCCCAAGCTTATAGTTCTGCAGACTATTGGGATCGACGGTCACCTGGTATTGCTTCTGGAATCCGCCGATGCCCGCTACTTCAGCAACCCCGGGAACACTCTGGAGGGCATAGCGAAGATACCAGTCCTGAAAGGTGCGCAGCTGTGCCAGGTCATGAGTTCCGCTTGCATCAACCAGAGCATACTGGAAGACCCATCCCACGCCGCTGGCATCAGGTCCCAGCTCGGTCTTGGAGCCCACAGGAAGGCCCCCCTGGATTTTAGAGAGATACTCCAGCACCCGGCTTCGCGCCCAGTAGATGTCGGTACCGTCATGGAATATGACGTATATATAAGAAAACCCGAAGTCGGAATAGCCCCGAATCGCCTTCACCTTGGGCGTTCCCAGCAGTGCGGTGATGATGGGATAGGTAACCTGGTCTTCAATGATGTCAGGACTTCTGTCCCAGCGGGTGTACACGATCACCTGGGTGTCGGAGAGGTCGGGAATTGCATCCAGCCTGATCTGTTTGAGAATGTAAACAGCGCCGACCACCGCCACCGCCACCAGCACAATAACCAGGATGCGGTTGTGGGCGGAAAACTCGATGATTTTTCTGATCATTGCCCACCCCCGCTCACCGCCTGCAGCGCAGCCTTCAATGAAGATTCCGAATCAACCAGGAAGTTGGCCGAGGTAACCACCCGGTCGCCGGGCTTAAGTCCTGACAATAATTCATAATAGCCTTCGCTTCTAACCCCGACGCTTACCTCAACCGGCCTTATTGCATTGTCTTCACCGGCAACAAAGACGTAGCTGCGCGTGCCGGTCCGCATGAGCGCTGCTTCCGGAAGAGCCAGCCTTTCGCCCAGGTCATACATTAAATGGGCGTCCGCAAACATCTCGACTTTCAGCAGGAGTTCGGGATTTTTAATATTCAGCCGTGCCCTGAGCGTGCGGGTCTGTGCGTCAAGATACGGATACAGAAAGCTGACTTCCCCCCGGAAGCTCCTGCCCGGCCAGTAGGAAAGTGTCAGGGTTGCCGGCATGCCTATTTTGACGTAGGGAATATCCGATTCATAGATGTCGGCCTCGGCCCACACCGTGGAAAGATCAGCAATTACCAGAAGCGCCTCACCCGGCATGATTTTTTGCCCGTCCATAATATGTTTCTCAATGACATACCCGCCCGCAGGAGCGTACAGGGTGAGATATTTTTCAACCGTTCCGGTTTTTTCGAGGCGGTCAATCTGCGCCTCACTGATGTCCCAGAGCTTGAGCCGTTTGCGCGCCGCCTCCATGAGCCTTTTGCCGCTGCCGGAGACAGCCGGATCGGAACTGTCGCACAGCTGTTGAGCAAAAGGAAGGGAGGTGAGAAACTCCTGTTGTGACGCCACCAGCTCCGGACTGTAAACCGTAAACAGCGGCTGGCCTTTCCGGACGTCCTGGCCGGTTATATTTACGTGGAGCGTATCAATGTAGCCTTCAATCTTGGTGGTGACCCGGTAGAGACGGGTTTCATCAGGCACGATCCGTGCCGAGGTTCTAATTTCTCTTATAATCTGCTGCTTTCTCACCGTCCCGAAGGTGAGTCCCATGTATTTTTTCTGCGCTTCAGTTGGATTCACCGGTGCTAATCCGGTTGGAGTATCGGACGTCTCTTCTTCAAGCTCATAAGGCACCATATCCATGCCCATGGAGTCTTTGCCTGGTTTATCACTTACTTCATGGGGATGCATAGTGGACCGATAAATGGTTTTCTTGTTTGCTTGACCTGTGCTTGCAGACTGCTCCGGCTGCTGCCGTTCCACCAGTTTCATGCCACAGATGGAACAGTCGCTGGGTTTGTCGTTGGTAATTTGCGGATGCATGGGGCAGATGAACATCTTTTTCTCGGGAGAGGAGGTTGCGTTATCGCCCCGGTTTTTGGACCCTGCGGCCGGTATCTTTTCAACCAGCTTCATGCCGCAGATGGGACAATCGCCCTGCTTGTCTGATTGATAGTCGGGGTGCATGGGACAGAAATAGAGCCGTTTGACAGGTGCGAGTTCCTCTTTTCCCATTAATTGCCTTCCGCCCGGCTGTTCAGTGCGCAAGAGGAAATACAGCCCCACTCCAGCAAGCACTATGACTAGAAGCACAATAAGCTTGCTTGTTCCCCGTGACGACATGACAGTCCTCCCCCGATGATTAGCAGGTTGTTGAAAAGTAGTTTTCCTCAGCCGGTTAGAACAGCCTTTTACCTACCACCGACTCAAGCTCCGCCAGATCTTTCTCGTAGCCGGCCAGGACTTCATGATAGCTTAGCTGATAATCGAAGAGTGTAATCTGGTTTTCAATCAGGGTCATAAAATCCACGTTACCCACTTCATAGCCCGCCCTGGCAGAATCAAGGGATGCCCGTGCCTGGGGAATTATATTATTCTTATAAAGATTGATTAGCTTTACCCCCCGTCTTTCACGTTCAGCGATGTCCTTTAAACTGAAGAAGATCACGTTTTTCATTGCCTGCTGGTGGGATTTGGTTTCTTCCATCAGAGCAAGGGTTTCCTTGATCTTGCGATTCTGCTTCGAATGAAACCACAGAGGAACGGTGAATCCTACCATGAATGAAAAGGTGTCAGACCGATGATCATCCTCACCGGGCATACTCACCTCGAACGGTTCCCCACCCACAGTGCTGCCAGTTACCGTTTTTGCCCCGCTCTTCTTGGCGTCATCACGCTGCCCGTAGGCAGCGGTGAAGGTAAGCGAGGGAAAATATTCTTTCTGGGCCAGCTTATATTCAGCTTCTCTGCTTTTAAGAATACTTTGCAGGTCATTCAAACCGGGGTTGCACTCCATTGCTATGTTTTGCAATTCCTCCATGGTGTAATTAAAATGGGTCTTCTCTATGTTTGGAGGATACCCGACAGCCGCTTCGGGCGGGCGGTTGAGCAATGCCCGTAATTCCGCTGCGGTGGATGCTTTTTTTTGCTCAAAAGCAATCAGCCTTTCTTTTATTTTAGAAAGCTCAACCTGTGCCTTGAGCACATCCTGCTGAATCCCTTTGCCGACCGCATATCGGGCCTCGGCAATTTCTACAAACCGTTCCAATAAAAATTCATTATCCTCGGTAATGGCAATCGCGTTTTTTAAATAGTAGAGATCATAATAGGCCTGCTTGACCTTTTTAATCAGACTGAACTCGGTTTCCTTGGCTTTTTTCCCCATGGCATGAGCTTCATGCACGGCGACCTCTTTTTTTAAAGATAATATACCCGGCAGGGGGACTTCCTGGGAAAGCTCTATAACCTTCATGGTCATATCGGTGGTATTGAAGTCAAAATCATCGGTTGCGATATTTTGAACACCCACTGAAATACGCGGATCTGCCAACGCGCCTGCCTGGGCCGGCCTTTCCCGGTACGCCTCTGCCTTGGCCTGCGCGCCTTTAAGTTCCGGGTTATGCTTCAGTGCCTCCTCAATGATTCCGTTTAAATCGAGGGGCTCGCCATCAGTCTGGGCATGAAGATGGGGTGCCGGGACAAGCAGCAGAAGACAAACCAAGGGGAAAAAGAAAAAAGCAGCTGGTTTGCTTTTCATCGTTTTGTTCTCCTCAATAAACCGAACAACCGCATTGCTTTTACCTCGTCTTCCTCACCCGCTATTCCTGAGAGCATGTGAGCTGACCATAGATTTAGGGCGCTTCTGATAAATTCACCTTATTCCCCCTGTCTGTCGCTCCTGCCCCGCATCAAGTGCGGGATAAACTCCAGCGGGAATCGATAAAAAAAATAACAACACGGATTCCCCGATCAAATCGGGGAATAGCAAGATAATGAATAATTAAAAGTTTCCTTAAGCGGTTCCTTTATTGTGCTGCCCTTCCCAGGGCGATAAAAAGATGAAAGGTGTTGATTCCCGGGTCATTCAATTCGGTTATGATCTGTTCAGCGGAGTGAATAATCTTCCCAAGCTTTTCCCCGGTCATATTTTTATTGAGCAGGAGAGCAGAAAGGGCATGAAGGGTATGCTCACACCATCGCTTCGTGGTCATCTGATTAACTGTATCCAAACACTTGTTCAATTCCTTTTCGACCGCCTGTTCTTCACACTCCGCACCGAAGATCGGATCACATTCAAGGCATGCGGCATAGTGGATCATGATTTCTCCCTGTTCCCGGGGTGCTGTATTAACCATGGGCGTGTAATCGGGATTTTTTGCCATTTCCGCAGCCGCAATATCTAAAATAGTTGTGGTTACGCCTTTCAAGCCTCCGGGTTTTGCCATTTTCCTTCTCAGGGTCTCCGGTCCAACAATTTCCTCGCACTTCTTCGGATTTGCAACCAGCTCCTCGGCCATTGATTGAATCTTTTTTGCGGCTTCCAGGGACACGCTCCCATCGGCGAGAGACGAGCTCAGGTTAAACCGGGCATGGCAGCACCAGGGCACCGTCTCGGTCCTGCGAAGCGTTTCCCGGTTCTTGCCGCTCACAAACTGGTTGGCCCTGCACATCTCTTTCATTGCCTTATTGCAACGCTGGCACATACTTATATACATGAGTGCCCGCTCGGGAATCCATCCGGTAGCCCGCTTTTTCTCAAATGTCGCTATGGAATCCTTCTCATACTGGCGCTCGCCTGCTTTTTCGCGGTATTGACTCAGGCAGGCTGAGGAACAGTAGAATTTTTCATTCAGTTCCATGGGGTAGCTGGTAATGCTTCCACATTGATCACAGGTAATGACTTTTTCTGTGTTCATATACAGGTGCCTCCCTCGCAGTTATTTGTGGATATTGCCTTTTATCCGGTATCCGTGAGACTCAATGACCTTTTCGAAATCCATGAGACTGTACTGCCGGGGAGAATAACAAACGGTAACCGTCTTGCCCGGCAAGTTCACCGCATACTCGATACCTTCAAACTTTCGCAATTCATTTTCAATCGTACGGGCGCACCCCCTGCAGGTCATATTGGTAATTTCAATGGTTTCCTCAATTTTTTCGCTCTGCACTGACATAGCATATCACCTCCTCTCAATAAATAAATGTATGGGTAAGACCGGCACGGCTATTTTTTAACCCCGTGCTTGTAAACCGTGGTGATCAGCTCTTCTATCATGTCATCCGCTTTGCCCTTTATAATGGCCTGGCTCACGCAGCTTTCAACGTGCCGCTTCATGATCATTCGGGCAACGCCGTCAAGCGCATTCTTTGCCGCGGTCAACTGGTTGATGATGTCTATACAGTATTTTTCCTGGTCCACCATTTTGGCAACACCGCGCACCTGACCCTCTATTTTTTTCAAGCGCTTCATGGATTCCGCTTTAACCTTCGCATTAATCATTGTCTTGCTCCTCTGAGCGGGTTATGTACCATACCCCTGTAGGGTATAAAGAAAATACGACGCGCGCGCACATTTGTCAAGCGGAAACGGCGCCGGGGGAAATGCCAATTCTGCGCTATGCCCCGCCCGTTGCCGACGAGGAAACGCAACCCGGCTACAGCAGGACATCTGTCGTGAAACCGTTATACAGACGGATGTGCTTAATGGTTATAGTAGAATTGAGGCGTTGAGGAGGAAAAGTGGCGCCGTTCCATGCGGCATCGGTTGAGCTGTGCGGGTTTTTATTTGATCGGGGGAAAACAGGGGGGGGTATCGATGGATTGTTGCAAGCGATCGCCACAAGCTGCTTTTTTCTAGCAGGCCGGTATGATTGCGGGGCAGGGGCAGATCCCGATCCGGGATTTCCCGGCAGTAGCTGCAGCGGCCTTCCCCGCCATCGTCCCGATGCTGCAACAGTTTTTCTTGCAGATCGCGCGTAGCCGGACAGTTGCATTTGCATACACTTCCTTTGCAGCAGGAACATGCGGCTTGCGCCGGAAGGGGAAACCTAACCATTAAAAACGCGGTTAACAGAAGCTGCGTCATTGTGGTCTTGCGGTGAAACAGATTCATGGCAATTCTCTCAACTGACTGTTTTGCTTGGCGATTCAAGAGCAGACCGGATCAATAGCGCACATTCTCATGTGTTCATGGGTAAACGCCTTCCCTCGACGAGGGTTTTAGTCCGGTATTTTTGGAGCTGATTTCACATCGGTCGCCTTCTTTTCTCAGCCCCCGCTTAATCGGTCAAATTGATCGGCATGATTATGATTTTTTTCGTGTGGCCGCGCTCAATTTTTCTAGCCGATTTCGTGTCTTCAGCCGGACAATACGTTTCAGCAGGTAACCCATGGGGCAGATGATCCGGCAATACGAGCGGCCGCCCAATAAAGGAATTGCGATGACAAAATAGAAAAATTCCGCCGTAATAAAATAGAGAAGCTTCTGTACGGATCGAAGGGGATCAATCAATGTCGGCATAACCATGATGCCGGCAAGGGCAATTGTCATGAAGGCAAAATAAAAAGGTGGAACAAACCGTTCAACCCATTTAAGCGTATCGGGGCGTGATGGAAAAATCCGTCCGTAAGTTTCGGAGAAAAAAGCGCCATGCGGGCAGATATATCCGCAAAAGCCCTTCATCCCCCATTTGTAGGAGAGAAAAGGCGCCAGCATAAACCCCACTACCAGGCTGAGGGCAAATGCCGGTTTCGGAGTCGCCGGATCAAAGGCCTGCAGGGAGTGAGGCCAGGGATAAAGCACGCACGTCCAACTCCAGTCATTGAAGACGGTGGGCAACAGAAGAATAACGGAGAAATGGCAGCAGGCAAGTATAATCAACCTTATTCGGCGGGCAGGATATTTCACCAGGTAATAGATGACCATCCCGGCCATCACCATTTCCATGAGAAACAGGCTTGACCAGAAAAAGGCATTTGCCCAGCCGAGCTTTTGATGTCCGGTGGCCGGGCCAAGCTCGAAAAGGATTTTTACCAGTTCAAAAGTGAAGGTAATGAAGAACAGCAACCAGAGAAGAAATTTTAAATAGCCTCTTGCCGATATCATCATGACCACAGCGCCATAACCGGCTCACACATGATTTTTCGCAAGTATTGCCTGAAAAAAACAGGGCGCCAAGGTGCAAACATGGTCTGAAACCAACAGGTCATGACCGGCTTGACTAGCAGCATCAAACGTTGTATAAGAAGTGCATATCACGCGCCTGTAGCTCAGCTGGATAGAGCAACGGACTTCTAATCCGTAGGTCGCCCGTTCGAATCGGGCCAGGCGTACCAGAAATACCGGCCATCCCCGTGATGGCCTTTTTTGCCGTGGGTAATTTTGGGGGGTGGATTTCGCATTTTCAATATCATCTCAGGTCTTTGCATCCTGCTGAGGATCCGTGTCATTTTTATAACAACCTTTGCCGTACATTTTGAATAATTGTGCAAATGGCCGCCCCTACAATATCAATCATGGAGTCAATAGCACCCACCTCGTGCAGATAAACTTCTTCCAATAAATGATTATGAGCCTTTTGCCTCAGGCGATATCGACAGTCGGAAAATGCGCGTACTGATTTTTTTGTCGTTTGTGGCATTGACGGTCATGGTCGTTATTCAATTTCAGCTTCCATATTCAGAAAAATATCGCGCAGGTTGCTGTGCCGTGAGGGGTCGGATGTCCAGTAACCTCTGCGCTCGCATTCAATGAGGGATTCGAAGATTTTGACCGCCGCATACGGTTTGTTCGCCTGTAACCGTTTGCGCATCTCTTCATCAAAGACCAGCCGGTCCGCCACTCGGTCAAACACCCAGTTTTCCACGCTGCCGGTTGTTGCGGCAAAACCCAGGAGATGTTCAACCCGGTCTTTTATTTTTTTAACACCGTGGAAATCATGCCGCAGCATGCCATCAATCCAAACCGGATTCAACATCCTGGTGCGGGTTGCCCGCTCGACGGTTATTTTCAGGTCTTCAACCGCGACCGCTTCTTCCGTGGAATCAACCACCAGCACATCTGCCCGTCCCCCCTTTTTGTGTTGCACCGTCCGCGCCAGGCCCCCCAGGAATTCATAATAATGATCAAGATCCGTCACCTCATATTCGTTGTTATCCCGCTCCTGGGTTACCAGGTCAACCGACTGCGCGGCCTGAGCAAACGCCTGTACATGCTTCTGTACTTTGCCCCTGAAATAGGCGTAGCTCATGCTGTCATCATACTGCTTGACCAGATCCTCTTCACGCTGCCAAGAGCCGGTTTCGACCAGCGTGCGCATGGACGTGGCATATTCTGTCGGTGACGGGCCGAAAATCCGCGCCAGCGCAAACTCCTGCAAGGTTTCGCGCTGCTCCTGCCAGTGCTTTTTGACAAAATTGTGTTCCCCGGACTCATCACAGCCGGCCGCCATCTCAAAGGCCCGGTTGAGCAAATCAATATGGGTGCCGAAAGTATCTCGAAAAATACCGCAGATGGTAATTACCACATCAATCCGGGGGCGGTTCAGTTCGACCAGGGGAATCAGTTCAAGCTCCTTAAACCATGCGTTCCGGGAGTGCTTTATTCTCACTCCGAGCAGGAAAAGAATGGCTGCTATGGTGTCGCCGCCGGTCTTCATGGTCTCAAATCCCCAGAGCACCATGCCGATGGTCTCAGGCATGGTGTTATGTGCTTTGACATAGCTGGCTATGAGCAACTCGGCCGCCCGCTTGCCGCGCGTCTCTGCCGCAATCGTCGGAACCCCCCGCGGGTCAAAGGCATACATGCCTCTGCCCGATGGGTACACGTCCGGGTCCCGTATCGGATCTCCGCCCCGGGCCGGCAATATGTACTTCCCCTCAAGGGCGTTCAGCAGGCACCTGCTTTCCGGAAAACAGGAAACCTGGTCGGCAATTTTTTTCACAAACACCGGATATCCGTCCGGCAACCATGCTGGGGCCCCGCCCTCAAGTATGGTTGCAAGGATTTGCCGCGCTAGGCCTTCAATCCTGTCTGATGCTGAGGCATCTTCCGCATTGAGTTTATGCTCTCGGGCAATCATACCGTGCAATGACGGATATTCACGCTCGATGCGCAATACACTCAGAAGATAATCAATAACCTCCTCACCGGTAAAGGTTTTATCCAGCATGTGCAGTCCGCTTGGGATCAACCTGCGCTTCATCCGGTCAAGCTCTTTTCCAATCTGCGATATGTCACCTGAAAGGTATAGCTCATCAGCCGTTTTTTTTATCAATTCCTGAACCTCTTTGGCAGCCGTATCTTGGTATTCCCTGAGCAGATCCTCCAGGATGACATAGCGCTCATACAGCCCCGAGGGCTTCATCGGCGGAGAGGCGTGAGAAATACAGAGCGCGTAGGAGCGGCGTTTGGCAATGGTC
>CAYWLT010000064.1:0-12364 GCA_964459295.1 uncultured Thermodesulfobacteriota bacterium | reverse complement strand
ATGTCCTTATGTTTGAAACGGAACATTTGCCCGAAACTCAGCCGGGCCCCTTCTATAATGCTCGCATGATCCAGTTTGTCCAGCAGCACAGACTCATCCCTTCCCACCAATGTGGAAATGACACCCTGATTGGCCTGAAAGCCGGTTGAGTAGAGCAGGACCGCCTCTTTTCCGATGAACTCCGCGATTTTTTCCTCACACTGAATATGAATATCCAGCGTGCCGTTGAGAAAACGGGATCCGGCACAACCGGTTCCATATTTTCCAATCGCCTTTTGCGCCGCTTCCTTTACCTTGGGATGAGAGGTGAGGCCGAGATAGCTGTTCGAGCCAAACATTAAGAGCCTGGCTCCCTTAATGTAAACCTCGGTGTCTTGTTCCGATGAAATGGGCCGAAAATATGGGTAGAGTCCGAGTTCCTGAACCCGATTAGCGTCTACGAAAGCCAGGACCCGTTTCATAATAGTGTTATAATTCTCTTTGACTTCTACCTCGTGGCTTGAATGTGGTAACATAACCCTTACCTCCGTCAAGGTTGATGTTGTGCTATGCCATACAGTTGAGGTATCAGCCCATTGAGGCAATATCACCGGACAGGAATAATGCGGCAGTATATTTAAATAATTAATAATATTCAAGCGAAACCATTAATAATTTCTTTCAAGTTTATTTGGGACAGCGGAGATATAACGGCCGTGTAACCCGAGAAGGATTTTTTAAGCTCATTTGATGCCTACACACTGGAAACAGAGACAGGAAATGGGTGTCTTAAGTTTTTATATTTATTTACGTTTTTCATTGACAAATATGAAAGCATTGTTATGCATAACACACCCGACAAAAATGATAAAGAAAGAAGGTGATTTTATGACCATTAATTTTTTTGACAAATGCGGAGAAGTGTGTCAGAAAAATGCAGTAATTGGCTTACTTGTCCTGACAAGCCTTCTGGCTTTTATTATGGTTTTTTTGCCGTTTTCGTGACCGGAGCCCAATAAAGAAACGGGGGCGATTGGCATACAAAGGAGGTCGGTTAAAGAACGGGGAGGACGTGGCGTATGATAATTATGTCGAGTACGGGTGAATAGTAATTCAACAATAAAGGAGGATGTGATGGTCGAGATTTCAGAGTCAGCAAGCCGACAGATAGCAGAACAGCTTAAGGGAAGAGAAGTTTCCGCTATTCGCATATATATTGATCAGGGCGGGTGAGCCGGGCCTAACCTGGCATTGGCTCTGGATGAGCCAAACGACAATGATGAGGTCTATGATGTCAGTGGATTCAAGTACGTTGTGGACAAGGCATTAATGGAACAGGCAAAACCGATAAAGATAGATTTTATGGACAGGAGGTTTAGCATCACCAGCAGCATGGAATTGGGCAGGGCATGCGGAAGCTGCAGTTCGGCCTCCCCCGGATGCTCATGAAAAAATAAAATGCCCCGCATAAAAAAGGCACATGTATCGCAAGGCAGGAGCTCGCCATACCTCCTGCCTTTTTTTATTATCCTCCGGGGACGCCCGTTCCTGTCGGCCGTCCCCGGCCGTCCGGAATGTGCGCAAGAATGTATGGACAGAATTGATGCCTTGTGCTTACAATATCCGCAGTACGCAGGAAGACATCAAAACAGGAGGCACCTATGAAACGATTATTGTTCGCAAGCGCAGTTGTACTGATGCTGTCCGGTTTTGCTTATGCCGGCACGCTGCCCGACACCGGGCAGACACGCTGCTATGACGAGGACAGCGAGATATCCTGTCCCGCTCCGGGTCAGGAGTTTTATGGTCAGGATGCGCAGTACTCCTGCAACCCCCGATCCTATACCGATCTCGGCAACGGCACGGTGTGCGACAATGTCACCGGTCTCGAGTGGCAGCAGAAAAGCGCACCTGATACCTACCGGTGGCAGGAAGCATTTGATTATTGCAACAATTTGGAGCTCGGCAACCATGATGATTGGCGATTGCCGACCATAGAGGAACTTTCCACCCTGGTTGACAGCGGCATACCCGACCCCGGGCCAACGGTAAATATCGACTATTTCCCCGACACCATTGGTTCCGCTTACTCTGACTACTGGTCATCCACGGTCGACGCCGACGTTTTCACCAAGGCCTGGATCGTCCATTTCAGCGATGGAAGTGTAAAGGGAAGCAGCAAGATGAACGCGCTCAACGTTCGTGCCGTGCGGGGGGAACTGTCCTCCACTGCTTTTAGGGATAACGGTGACGGAACCATCACTGATACGCGCACCGGCTTAATGTGGGAGATAAAAACCGATGACGGCGGCCCCCGGGACAAGGACAATGCCTGCACCTGGGAGGAGGCGCTCGCGTATTGCGAAAACCTGGCTCTTGCCGGACATGACGACTGGCGCCTGCCCAACCGGAATGAACTGCAGTCCATCATGGACTATAGTCGCTATGGCCCGTCCGTAGACCCCGCATTTCCCCTCATCAGGCCGTCCTCCAACTGGTCGTCCAATACGAACGCCGCCAATCCGACCAGCGCCTGGATCGTCAATTTTTACAATGGCGATGTGAGCACCATCGGCAAGCAAAATGAAAGTTACGTTCATGCGGTGCGCGGCGGACAGTGCAGGATCGTTCCGACAACCACAACCACGCTTCCTTCAACAACCACCATTCCTGACGGCCCCTGCCCGGCACGAAGGATCTACGGCGATGCCGCAGAAGAAACGGAACTGTTAAGACAGTTTCGGGACGGCGTGCTCAGCAGGACTGTCGAGGGCCGTGAAATAATCAAGCTCTACTATCTTTGGAGTCCGGTTATAGTCAAGGCAATGGAAGACGATACAGAGCTGCAACAATGGCTCAAGGAAATCATTGACCGCGTGCTGCCGATGATTGAAAGAGAAGTGACACCGTAACCGGTTCAGCTGACAATAATTGAATGAAGAAGGACGCATACCCGATCTTCACCCGCCGCCCCTCAGTCACTATTGCTGAGGGGTTTTTGTGGCAGGAACCGGGATCGACACATTTGTCGAACGCAAGCCGTGTCATTTACTTAATTTGCTGATTTTAAATAATAAAAAAACATGGTATGTTTATTGATAAATCATCAACCCGTATCCTAACCCCACACAGGGAATAGCAAAGCCGGTGCGATTTACCCCCATTGTTCTGACAGTCCTGCTGATCCTCGCTGTCCGCTGCGTCAGCGCCGACGAGCATGCGCTTGGGCGGGTTGTATCCATAGACCGCAACCTGGGTACGGTGGCCGTAGAGGTATTTGACGGCGCCGATGATCGGATGAAAAAGGATCAAAGCGACGCCCGCCCTCCGCGCAACGGTTCCGCGCGAGGTCCACAATCCCCCCGGGTTATCATAATCGACCGGCGCCTGCTGCCCGACGCGATAACCGTCAACTCAACCGTCCGCATCCGTCGCGTAG
This sequence comes from uncultured Thermodesulfobacteriota bacterium, assembly GCA_964459295.1. GTDB lineage: Bacteria > Desulfobacterota > WTBG01 > WTBG01 > WTBG01 > CAZWCD01. Next base: position 8,946 of record CAYWLT010000064.1, on the reverse strand, counting down.
CTGATACCCGCAGGGAACAGGCAATCCCGCCGCCCTCCCCCGGCCGGAAGACCCCGGAACCTCACGACCCGCATATAAAGCACCACGATGATACAACCGGCGTGCGCCACCGCATAGAAAAAGGGAGCAGGCCGGGCGTGAAGCAGCCGGAGCCCAGGGAAGGCAATGGATCACACGGCAAAGGAGGGCATGGCGGTGGCCACCATGGAAGGTAAGAGACGATTTCCCCTCTGGGTAAGCAATCTGCTGGTTTTCGGTTTCCTGTGCGCCGTAGCTGTGAGTTATTTTCTGTGGCAGGTTCACGCCACCCGGGAAACATTTTTCAGCAAGATGAAAGTGATGACCGAGCTGGTGGCGCGCATCATCGAGCTGAATGCGCGGGGCGCCATGCTGTCGCAGCAGACGACCGAGGAGACCTTATATACCTTTTTGGGTAATACCGCCCGGTTTGTTGACTATCTGGATACGGTTGAGTCTTTTAACCCAAAAGAGCTTACGGAGTTCGCCAAGGAAACGCGTCTCGCCGGCATAAGCATCCTGAGCGCAGACAGCACCCGCGTGGAAGGTCCCGCTGAGTGGTATGCGGACGACGCATACAGTTTTGATCCAAAGCCGCGGCTGGATTATGTCAAAGAGCGGCACCTCTACATCTTTTCCTGGCCGCGGCAGGACATAAAAGGTTGGGTGGTAATCGGCATCGAAGCCACCAACATTGAATCCCTGCAGAACCAGCTCGGCTTGCCCGCGGTTATTGAGACCATTACCCGTCTGCCCGGCATATCCTACATACGAACAACCCCGGCGGAGCCCGGCAGCCGGCCGGACCAGCCATCATCCGCATTGCTCATCGTTGAGCGCGGTCAGAACCCGGTGGCGGAATCAACTTTTGTTATCAATAACCGGGAGATTACCATCGGCCTGGATGCGTCACCGTTGAGCGAGTCGGTTAAAAAATTGCGGCGCGACTTTCTGCTGTTCAGCGGGGTACTGGTGTGCCTGGGCGCCCTGCTTTCCTTCCTTTTATACCGCCAGCAGTCGCGGCATGTTGAGGCCATTCGCGTCTATGAACGAAAAATGTCGGAACAGCGGGAGGATGCCGCGCTGGGCAGGACCGCCGCTTCCATCGCCCATGAAATCAGGAACCCGCTCAACTCGCTGAGCATGGGTTTGCAGCGGCTGCATATGGAGGGAACGGAATTGGCCGGGGAGCACCGGCATTTCATAGAGATCATGCTTGACGCGGTGCACCGCGCCAACAGCATTGTCACCGGCCTGTTGGACTACGCCTCGCCCCACTACAGCAATCCGCAGCCGGTGCGGCTTGACTTGATCATCGACACTATCCTCCCCCTGTACCAGGCGCGTTGCGCGGAGCAGGGCATCGCGCTCACAACCGATGTGACCTGCACGGACCAGGTCGCGGGGGATCAGAAGCGCCTGAGCCAGGTAGTGGAGAATCTGCTCACGAATGCGGTGGAGGCACAGCCAAACGGGGGTTTCATCACCATTGCAATCACTCGCGCGGCCGGCGCCGTCGCGATGGACGTGACCAACGGCGGATTTACCCTTTCCCCGGAACAGGCTGAACGCATCACCGAACCGTACTTCACCACCAAGCCGTCCGGGACCGGCCTTGGTCTGGCCATAGCACGGCGGATTATTACGGCACACGGCGGCGAGTTGCACGTCCACCCCCTGCCGGAAAGCCGGGTGCGCATCGGATTTCATCTGCCGGTATTTGCCGGCAGCACCAATCACCCGAGTCATGGAACCAGCGCCGCATGAAAATATTACTCGTTGACGATGAGAGCTCACAGCGCAATCTGCTCAAGGGATTTCTTACCAACCAGGGGTATGATGTGTTGACCGCCGGCGACGGCGAAGAGGCATGCACCCTGTTCAGTCGTGAACCGGTGCAGCTGGTCATCCTGGATCACCGCATGCCGGGCTTGACCGGGGATGAGGTGTTAAAACGGCTGAAGGCATTGAACCCGATGGTCCATGCTATCATGATCACGCCGTATGGAACGGTCGACACCGCGGTCACTGCCCTCAAGCTCGGGGCGGATGATTTTATGGAGAAACCGGTTGACCTTGCCGGTCTCCTGCAAAAAATTCAGTCCATCGAACAGCAGATTGTCGTGGAGGAAGAGGTGGCGTCGGTCAATGAGGTCATTGAGACACCCACCCTGCCGCTCAAAATTGTCGCCCAAAGCCCGGAAATGAAGCGGGTGCTTGCCCTTGCCGGCCGAATGGCGCAAAGTCCGTGGGCGGTGCTCATCCAGGGGGAAACCGGAACCGGCAAGGAGTTGCTGGCCCGGCTCATCCATCTGCTCAGTGCGCGGCGCGACAACGTCTTCCTCGAGGTGAACTGCGCCGCCATACCGGAAAACCTCTTCGAAAGCGAGCTGTTCGGCCATGAGCGGGGGGCATTCACCGGCGCGCTGAGCAAACGGCGCGGCCATTGTGAGCTTGCCCACGGGGGGACCCTGTTTCTCGATGAAATAACCGAGCTGCCCCTGTCATTGCAGCCGAAACTGCTCCGCGTGCTGCAGGAAAAGCGGTTCTCCCGGGTCGGCGGTGAGAAGCCGATTGATGTGGATCTGCGGTTTATCTCCGCCACCAACCGTACTATCAAAAAACTGGTTGCCGACAGCGCGTTCCGGGAAGACCTCTACTACCGGATTAAAGTCTTGGAACTGGAGATTCCTCCCCTGCGGCAGCGTCGCGAGGACATTCCCGAGCTGATAAAGCTGTTTTTAGAACGGTATGCCAACCAATCCATGCGCTTTTCCCTTGAAGCCATGGACGCGCTGGTCAAATACCCATACCCCGGCAATGTGAGGGAATTGGAACATATTGTGCAGAGGGCCATCACCTTTTCCCGGGGGCAGCTTATTGCCCTGTCGGACCTGCCTGAGGAAATCCGGCATCACCAGGCGGCCACCCTTGGCTCTCTGCCGGACAATCTCGAAGCAATGGAAAAGGAAATGCTGCTTGACGCATTGGAAAAAAACCACTGGGTGCAGACGCGGGCGGCAGCATTTCTGGGTATCAGCGAGAGGGTTCTTCGCTACAAAATGAAAAAGCATGATTTGAAGAATGTCGCACCCACCAAAAACTCCTCTCACAACAGCACCTGAGTTCCGCACAGCCTTCCGCTGTGCCTCACGGCATTGATGCCGCCTTCTGTTGATGTTCCTTACCTCCTTCGGTGCATGCATTCTTTGATTAAAAAATATAATTAGGATGCTCCCTAACCCTCTCCCCCGGTGGGGAGAGGGAATTTATATTGGCTCCCCATCCTGGAAGGAAGTAAATAGCAATCCATACCCTTGCATCTTTGGGGATAAGGAATCATTATCTCCTCGATGCCTTCATGGGAAAAGAGAATAAAGGAGCCCCCTCTCCCCTTTGTGGGAGAGGGTTGGGGTGAGGGGTAAATTAAATTACTGATGTCAATTTTCATCTTCGGTTGCGCCATCGAGGGACAAATAGGTTGATACAAAATCAGCGCATGTGGAGGTACGCGCTCCGTCGCATCCTAATAGCATGTGCGGCCATGACTGAGCATGCCCCTCCACGTTGCACCATCTTTCTACATAAATGATTCAAGCCGGCATACCATTCAGCACCCATTCGACATAAGTGTCGAATTGCCTTCAAGATTGTCGAACCACGCCGTCCGCTTTTCTTTTTATCACCTTGTTTTTAATAATAATTCTAGTTGGCACCAAACTTGATTATAAGTGTGACAGGAACAGGATAGAACACATCTGATACGGGTCAACATATATAACCGGTTGACCCAAAACCATGAAAGAGGAGGTATGAGCATGAGGCACTTGATACTGATCACCGCAATAACATTATGTTGCGCCATACCCGCGGTTGCATGTCATGAATGCGACCACTATTATGTGGACAGGGCAGTTTATTATTGCCCTCCAGGTCCGCCTCCAGGTCCACCCCCTGGGCCACCGGCATATTACCCGCCTCCTCCTTATGCATACGGGGGTCCACATTATGTCCACCCCTACCCTCCCGCCGGATTCAATTTTGCGTTCGGTTATAGCGATGGGCATGGACATAGAAGAAGGCACGGTGGACATCACCATGGCGGCGGCAGAGGCTATTCATTCAGCGTCGGCGGTTTCGGTATAAGGTAGGTACCGTTTGCTGAGGATTTTGCAAGCTGATGGCCGGCAAGGCCCCCTGGTTTCATCGACATCAGCCGGGGATCAGCACCCGGCATTCAAGATAAAAAGGTCAACCGATTCAAACATCGGCTGGCCTTTTTGTAAAGCTGTGGGTCATCAAATGCTTAAATAATTTTCCTCTCTCTTGAGAGAGTGTGTCAGAATAGAGGTTGTTGTCATTCCGAACGAACGTGAGGAATCTTATGTAATTGTTTTATTATTGTATAAGATTTCTCAGATTCCCTCGAAATGACAAAATATGGATTATGACACAGTCTCTGATGGGGAAGGATTAAGGCGGGGATGACATGATTATTTCCCCTATCATCACTCTCCGATTACTTTTCCGCCTCCCATATATACCTGACCGGCTTTTCTCCCATTGAAACAAAATAAGAGATTCTGCTGGGAACTATTTTGATCATGGTGATTCTTGATTTTGCCTCCTCTGGAAACGGCCGGTTATTCGACACCATGGATATCTCATCGAGCCGTATGATCCTGCAGCCCTTTTCGAATTCTTCAGGATTATCGGCGAGGGTGATGATTGACGCCCTGCCCCACATCTGAAGCCCGCGGGCATTTTTCATATACCCCTTCCCGACCGGGATGAACACCGCAAGGCACACCTCCGGGTTTTTCCGTATGTTTTCCACCTTGCCCCCCGGGTCCGCGACAAAATACATGGTCAGACCGTCATTTCGCGCGTCGACCGGTGTGCATCGGGGCTTATTATCCATGCAGGTGGCAAGTGCGCAGGTAAAGTACTGCTCCCCGTGCTCATACAGAAAATCGATAATCATCTTTTCTATCTCAGCCCTGCTTTTCTCCACGGTTGCCTCCTCCTGTATATGAAGAAACTCATCTCTGCTGTGCGCATGGTTCTCAGATCAGATTCAATAAGCTGAACCTACCTTACCGTAAGCTCGATATGTGCTTGCCTTGCGACGTCGGTTACATCATCCATCCACCGTTCCCTGACTGTCCTCCACCTTTCCTCGTTCCTCAACCGTAAAGCCTCTTCCAGGTTTGCGGTGATCTCCCGTTCCGCATCTTCTCCTTCCACCTCCCAGAGCGCGCGGGCATAGAAGACGTGGTTCATGGGATACGCGGTCGACCTGCGCACGGCCTCTTCCAGCAGTTCCATGGCCTTGTCCCCGTCTCCAATGCCCCTGGGCCAGGGTGGGGCCTTGAGATAGACCATGCCCAGAACACCGTAGGGACCCGCATTATGAATGTCCGGGGACAATGCCACCGCCTTTTCAAGACTGGCGACGGTGCGGTCGAGGCTCTTCACTGCTGAAACAGGATGCTTCCCGACGGTTATTCCCAGATTGACCGCCAGGTAGTAGTAGGCATCGCCGCGCTCTTCACCGCCCTGGGCAAGGGCACATTCCGCCCAGTTCAGGCCCTCCGCAGCAAAACGCTCCCTTCTTACCTGGTCCGCTTTGGTCCGGTCCGCCAGCAAAAAACAGATCTTTGCTCCCGCGGCATTTTCATCACGGTTGCACTCCTTTACATTCCTCAAAAGGTCAAGGACGCATTGAAGGGCAATGGTGTCGGTGGTATCGTCAAACCGGTCCTTGTTCTCTTTCAGTTGCGCATCACTCCAATCGGGGCAGGTCTCACGACCATCAAGCCGCACCAGTTCTTTCGGAGGCGACACGGCACACCCGCCAAGAGAAGGACGAGCAGGAAAAATTCCGCGCACCATACAATGACGTTTTGACTCATCTTGGTAACCTCTAATTATTCATTTTCTTGTCATTCCCCGACCTGATCGGGGAATCCATGTGTTTGATTTTTATGGATTCCCGCTTTCGCGGGAATGACAGAAAGAGGTTGTATGGTGAATTTTTAGAGGTACCCTCTAATCATGCTGCCGTATGGGGATTGCCGTTCACGATAAAATCACCACGCAGTTCTCGCCGCCGAACGGATTGGGAGTATGCTCCGCGCAGCGGGGGTCGTCCTGCCAGTGCCCGTCGACAACAAACTTATATTCATGACGCCCCGCCGGAAGGGCGATCACCCGTTCCCACAGCCCGTCCGGTGTTTTTTGCAGCGGGCAAACGTCAGGACTCCAGGCGTTAAAATCTCCGGCCAGCGACACACATCCCGCCTCCGGCGCGTAAAGGCGGAAAGCCATCGACCTTTGCGCCGGCCGCATCTCGCGCACGCCGCGTCTTGCGCCGCTCATGGGCGCAATCAGATGCCTCCCCGATTCAACAAACTTTCGGATCTTGTTTCTCACCGTCCATTTGAGATTCTTGGTCACGGATGATTCGCTGGTGATATGCTCGCGGGGCATGGTTGTACGCCTCCTCGCGTCCGGCCTCCCGCCTGGCAAGCCCTTGCCGTCCACCACCCGGTTAAAAAGATCGCCTAACATGGTCGCCTCCATCCGCGTCGCATAACGCAAGCAGCAGCATCTTCCGGGTTATCGTTTCGGCAGCTCCCCGGGGGTGTAACCGGGAATGCCGGATATTTTGATTTTATCAATCTTACTGCCGGCCGCTTTGTCCCGGATCGGCCTCTTCGGCTTCTCTTTTTTTTCTGTCTCCTTAACTTTTTTCATATACCGTTCCTCTGACTGCCTCCCCCAAGGCACTGGCTGCTGCTCTGCTGATTCCTTTACCCCCTGCCTTCCCGTGTCCCGCAACCAACGCCTCCGATGATAGTCCGGCAAGCAATCGCCCGCGCGATTATATGTCAGCGCTCAATAAATGTTCTTAAAAGCTTGCTTCTCCTTGGATGCCGCAGCTTCTGCAGGGCCTTTCCCTCAATCTGCCTGATGCGCTCCCGGGTTACATCAAAATCCTTCCCCACCTCCTCCAGGGTATGATCCGATTTTTCTCCTATGCCGAACCGCATCCTCAGGATCTTCTCTTCCCGCGGGGTCAGGGCGGACAGGATCTGGTGGGTCTCCTCCTGCAAATTGAAATTAATCGCCACCTCGCCGGGGGACGCGGTCTTCTTGTCGTCGATGAAATCGCTCAAGACGCTGTCTTCATGGTCACCGATGGAAATCTGCAGCGACACCGGCTCCTTGGTGATTTGTAATATGGATCTCACCTTGTTCAGGGGCAGCGAAATCTTGTGCGCTATCTCTTCGGGGGTCGGCTCCCTCCCCCGTTCCTGCAGCAGCCTCCGCGAGGCCTTGATCAGTTTGTTGATCGTCTCAACCATGTGGACCGGCACCCTGATGGTTCGCGCCTGATCGGCGATGGCCCGGGTGATGGCCTGGCGGATCCACCAGGTCGCGTAGGTGCTGAATTTGTATCCTTTCTGATATTCAAACTTCTCAACCGCCTTGATCAGGCCGATGTTGCCTTCCTGGATCAGATCCGCAAAGTGCAAACCCCGGTTGGTATATTTCTTGGCCAGGCTGACCACCAGGCGCAGATTGGCCTTGAGCATCTCATCCTTGGCTACCCGGACCCGAATCTCCGCCTCTTCGACTGCCCTGACGGCGCTTTTCAGCGACCGGGCATCGAACCCGGATTCCTGCTCAATCCGGCATATTTCCTCCCGCCCCGCACACCGCGACGATTCCTTCTCCGCCCGCACCAGACGTTCGTGAAAGATTTTGAGCCGGCGCGCCAACAGGGTGATCTGCTGCCTGCTCAAGTCAAGCGCCTTGAGCAGGCTGATGGTGGCCACTCGCTCCTGCTCAATCTTGTTCAACAGCACGGCCCTTTTTGTCCGATCCCCCTTTGCGCCCGCAAGCCTGCGCTCCAGCTCTTTTTTGTTTGCCTGGCTGCGGCTGATCCGTTTCACCTGGTCGATGACCTGCTTCCGGTAACCGATCTCGTCGACATCGGCATCACCGTCCTCCAGTCCGCCGACCACCTCTCGGACGGACAACCGGTCCGCGGCAAGGTGCTGCGCCAGCGCGATCACCTCGTTGATGACGAAGGGCGCGTGGATGATGACCTCGCGGATTTCCCTTTCACCGTCTTCCATGCGCTTGGCAATCTGCACCTCCTTCTCGCGATCCAGCAGCGACACCGTGCCCATTTCCCGCAGGTACATCTTCACCGGATCGATGACGCCGGCAACTTCCGCCTGGTCAACTTCATCCAGCGACTCGCCTTCAGCGTCTTCCGCCGACAGGCCGCCGCCTTCCGCGCCGGGCAGCGCCTCTTCCCGGTCAAGCTCGTCCATGTCCATCCCGTCCAGCAGCACCACCAGGTCATCGACCTGTTCCGACGGAATATTGCCGGGGGAAAACATGTCATTCATGTCATCGGCGCGTACCGATTCCTTTCTCTTACCGCAATCCTCCGGTCGGCCGGCGCCCTGGCCGGCATGCTTTTGCATCACGATGGTTGTGCTCCCGCGTATGGAGTTGCCGTTACACCGGTTATGAAGCGACACCGGTAACCTGCAAGAGAGCAACCATTGTGCCAAGGTGTGCGCGGTCGGGCGCGATGGGGGGCAAGCTATCGAAAAATGAACAAATTAACGGTTTGGGGAACCTGTGCCGCATTTTCCCCCGGCGATAATATAAGAGCCTTGACATCCGATAAAACAGGAGCTATAAAGACCGCATCATAAAATTAAGAGGTTTGAGAACCGATGCTCACCCGGGTCATAGTGGCCATCGACAAGAAGAAGCTGGAGCGCCATGTTCATTCGCTTATATCGCAGCATGATGTCATGGTGGAAACCATCAACAAAAAGTCCCATCTCCTCGAGCGCGTCTCCCGCGAGAGCAGCGACCTGATCATCATCAGCCAGTCCC
>CAYWLT010000063.1:0-12434 GCA_964459295.1 uncultured Thermodesulfobacteriota bacterium | reverse complement strand
TATCACCTGCCATGCTGCATAGGACTTTTGTTCAATTTTTAGAGGAACCCTAAAGTAATCAAAGACGCGCTACACGAGCGGAAGGAAATATCGGTGATGAACGGGAGCCCCCTCAGCCATCGTCAGGCTGCGGGGCTCTTGCTTCTTGAACAGTGCACCAATGGAGTCTCGCGTCGAAATCGCTTATCCTGTCAAAATACTATCTTTTATCCATTGATTTAGCCGGGATTAATGATAAAATTAAATCGACACCGGATTGTGGATTTCTGTTCCCAGGCAGTACAGCATAACGTAAAAGGAGAAGGCCTATGTTGGATCCGTCCATGGAAATCGTCAAAGCATCTGAACAGGATATTGATGTAATTTTTTCTTTGAATCAGCTCCTGCATGTGGAGGCGGCTGAGTTTAAAGGAAATACGCGCGATTTTGTAAAGCAGGAAGTGACCAATGGGAATTATTTTGTTGTAAAAGACGGCGGCAAGGTAATCGCGGCCGCCTGCATCGCGCCACGGGATGAAGTCGTGTATCTTGAAACCCTTTCTGTCTCTGAAGCATATCAAGGAAAAGGCATTGGTTCGGAACTGATTGAGCATGCAAAAAAAGTAACCAAGGAGCTTGGGTTCGATAAGCTTATTGTAGACACCTACCGGCAGTACAGCGCAGACGGTTTTTACGCAAAGTGCGGATTCAAGAAGATACCCACCATGGCCGAATACAAAGGGAAGCCTTACTCAAGGTTCGTAACGAAGTTGTCTCCTGCTGACGCCGAATATGTGAGCAGCCATACCTTTGTCATCGACTTAAGCCGCTTTGGTTGAGTGCGGCAAGGCAATGGTCAAAATGAGCGCTGCGGAAACAGGAGAACTATCAAAGCTTACATGACCAATGAGCGCCGACCAGGAGCTTGCGACATTTGATTTTTGTCATTTGGCGGTTGCAGCAGTGTGACGCTCATGCTCCGGCTGTCGCTTGTGCGGGGGTGATGATCTGCTGATTTTTGTGGACTCATCGCAGTTGGGGAAGGGGGTCTATGACAGAAAAAAGCAGATTTTTAGTTGTTGCAGCGGTGCTTTGGGTGTGGGCAGCGGCGCCGTTGGCGGGATACGCACAGGAGCCCTCAGCCGCCGGCGCAGCCGGTTCAGCGCCGGTTACAGGCACCTGCTTTTATTACAGCGATGCATTTCATGGGCGGCCGGTGGCAAGCGGCGAGACATATGATAAAGAAGCAATGACCGCCGCGCATAATACCCTTCCTTTCGGGACGATAGTCAAAGTTACCAATCTTAAGAATAACAGGAGCGCGGTGGTGCGGGTCAATGACCGGTATCCCCATGGCGACGCAAAGTCAAAGATCATTGAAGTAACCAGCCGGGCGGCAAAGGAACTCGGCGTGTTCAAAAAGGGGAAGGCGGAGGTCCGGCTCGAAGTCGTGGAAACGGCGAAGCGGTAGCGGTTGGCGCCGCGCACACTGCTTACGACCTGCGTTGTAACAGTGCTAACTTATTCCCGGCAGGTGCCCGCTTAATGCAACGCTCAAGGGCGAGGGCGTCGCTTTTTGACAATCCTCTGCCGGCCGCCACCAGCGTAACCGGAAGGCGCGATCTGGTATATTTCGCGCCTTTCCCGGCATGGTGCTTCTCAATGCGACGTGCGATGTCAGTGGTAATCCCGCAATACATCGTCTTGTCGGCACATCTCAGCAGATAAACCTGCCAGCGCACGTTCTCGTTCTCTTCGCTACATACCATTAGGATTGTTATCAGCCCTCCTCCGGATACTTATAGCAATTAATCCCCAGCCGGATATTTTCAGCGCCGGGTATGGGAACGTTCCCGCGGGTAGTGGCGACCACGATGGTTTTCCCTGACTTGCTCGCTCCGAAGTCTTTGCTCAAGTCGATGGTGATAACCGCTTTATTGTCCCTGACCTCGATTTGCACGTTGTCCATTTCAGTCTCCCTGTTAATCTTAGGTGGTTTGTTGCCGCATCCGCCGTATTACCGGTGTGCGATTCAATTATCATCCCTATATCACACAACTGCCACTGTGGTAAAGAAGAAGGGTACAATATACAGGGCAGGGGTTTGTAACAGCTGCTGCGCTTGTTCTTGCCCAGGATCCTCCAGCATGCACCCCTGCATCCTGAGGTTCTTTTCTTCTTTAAAGGCATGATAAACCCGTGGCGGTTTTTTATTGGAAAGGGTGGGGTCGTTTTGCTATAAGAGGGTATCGGTAATAATCTCATGGAAGACGATGCATAAACGGAAACGATAAAATGTAGGGGCAAGTGATTTCACAAAGGAGCGGACCATGGCGGAACCTGAGAAAAAAGATGCGGCGAAAGCCACCCTGACCCGCGACGAACTCTACCGGGAAATGGTGGAGTATCTTGAAATTAACAATATCTGCACCCTGGCGTTTGCCTGGGATAATGTTCCCCGGGCGACACCGGTGGAATACCGCAATGACGGCACAACATTGTATGTGGTGTCCGAAGGCCGGAGCCATCAGCTGTACCATAAAGGGGAAAAGGACAAGGTGGTGGAATGGAAGAAAATGTTCATCGAGCGCAATCCGCGTTGCTGCGTGGGCATTATCTCGCCGTACTTCGGCTACAAGTCAACGCGGGGTCTGCGAATCTGGGGAAACGCGCAGGTCTTTCATAAGGGCGATGCGGAATGGAAGAAGGGATGCGACCTGCTGCACGTGGAGCGGCAGCTTGCTGATTTCAATCAGACGGCAATTCCCGATTTTCTCATCGTCACCCGGATTGTTCCTGAAATGATGCAGTACGTCAACATGGTCAAGGGGATCAAGCGCGCCCGGTGGGTGGCGCCGGGCGTGAATCCCGATGCCTGGAACTGTCCCTGGGAGCAGCTGGTGCACGGTATAATCCCACCCGGCCCGGAACAGCCAATCCAGCGTCAACAGCTAATGAATTGACAGAAGCTGATTTATCGGTTAATTAATTAGCGTTATAGGTTAATGAAGCCACAAGACCCGCTGATGTGCAGGTTTGTTGCGGTTCATGCAGCGAAGGCGCAAAAGGAAAACGCCGATAAGATTTCACGGGAGGATCGTATGCGGGAGATGAGCAAGAAGGAGATGCTGGATTTCATTGCCGAATGGAAGTGGGGCACGGTCATCGGGGTGGAGGGAGACCGGCCCTATGCCATAGAAGTAGCCTACGCGAGTGATGATACACACCTCTACTGCGGCTCGCGTCCAGGAGGACGAATGGCGCAGTGCATCAAATCAAATGCCAACGCCGCTTTCAAGATCTGCGATTCCGACCCTGATCACAAACGATGGCGCGCGGTCATTGTCGAGGGAAAGGCCGAGCGCCTGACCGAAAAAAAGGATGTTCTCTATTTTGTCCGTCTGCTGGCGAAAAAGATGGGCCGCCCCGAGCATGCCTTCGACGCGTTGGCCGATAAAATAACCCAGCACCCTGAGACGTCAAATTCTCTGAGGATACCGCTCACGGTGATGAGCGGCCGGACCAATTGGGTGTAGGGTGATCGGCTTGGCTCTCTTGTATTTTAATTGATTTGAAAATAGCTTTAGTATACCCCCTCACCCTCTCCCGCGAGGGGGAGAGGGAAAGCCTTAATTCCCGCACTGTTGCGGTTCCATGGGGGCACGGGTTGATTTGAAATAGAGCATATGGAGGGACGCGCTTCGTCGCGTCCGAGTATTGTATGCGGCCATGACGGAGCATGGCCCTCCATCATAAGTCATCTGCGATGCAAGAACGGTCATTCAGCGACTTTATCGCAGGAGTAGGTAGTAATCACAATTCCAAAACTCAAATGCCAAACAGGGCTTGTCCTCCTGAGCGGAGCGAAAAATCTCCATGTATTGCTCAGGGCAGGCGTCCTAAGTGAGATACATGAGACCCTTCCCTCCGTTCAGGGTGACAACAACGCGCAGGCGGGTTTCATGAGGAGCAGCAGTGCGCGTATATGTCGGATTTGATGATACGGATGTGCTTGACGGTCCGTAAGGCACGGGCAAGCTGGTCCGCCGTTTTGAAGGCCGTCTCCCCGGCGGATGCGCCCTCTGGGGCGTGGTCCGCCAGCAGCTTTTAATCGATGACCGCATCCCCTACACCTCCCATAACAGCTCTGCCTGCGCGGTCATCGACTGTGCCGACCCATCTCTTATGTCCGCCATTATTGCCCGGGCGGTTGAGCACATTGAGCGGGAATCGAGCGCCGGCAGCGATCCCGGACTCTGTGCGGTCCGGGAAGACGATCCGGTACTGCCCCGCCTGATTGAGATAGGCCGCTCATGCACGGCACAAATGGTCACGCAGCAGCAGGTGCTGCAGTCGGTAAACGGAACCCATCTTTCCGGTCATGGCGGCACTCATGACGGCATCATCGGCGCCGCGGCGGCGGTCGGGCTGACTGCTTCCGGATGGAGCGGTCGATTTATCGAATATGGAAGACTGCGTGATTTTCCCGAGCTGGTCAGCGTTGCTGAGCTAGGGCGTGCAGGCATCACCGTGGTCTCGGTGGACCGTGATACCATGCTGCCGGGCAGCGGAGATGTGGTAAACACCCGGGGATGGCTGCGACCCCGGCTCTGGGGCCATAAGCCGGTGCTTCCGGTCCGGCCGGCCGGCAAGAACCGGTGGGAAAGCATCGGGGAAAAAAACAGGAACAAGTGAGAGGGGAGGAGCGGCCATGGCAGGCAAAATATTTTACCGGGAGCGGCGCAAGGTCGGCAAGGAAGAGAAGAAACCCCGCTTTAAGATAGTTGCGGTCGCGGGCGTCGACCTGGCCATTTATGCAGAGCACCTGCGCAAGCAGGAGCTGGAACAGATTGCCGGGTCAATCGGCGCGGAGCTGGTGCTGCTCAAGCACACGGGCAAGGGGGATGAGAAAGAGGTGGAGGTCTGACAGAAGTTGCATGGAGATTTAACACGAAAATAGATTTAGGGTACCCCCGCACCCTAACCCCTGGTCGCCTTCGGCGCCGCCAGAGGCAGGTAAACCTCTCCCCCGGTGGGGAGATGGGACTAAGGGTTTGCGGGTAGCCTAATCGGACAAGAGAATCAACATATACTCCCTCGCCCTTTTGAGACTGTGTCATAATGTCATTCTGAGGCTGCAGCCGAAGAATCTCCATTTTCAACTCATTGATTCCATGAGATTCTTCACGGAGTTTATCCTGAGCGAACAAGGAGATTCTTCGCGCAGCCTGCCCTGAGCGACAAATGGAGATTCTTCGCTTCGCTCAGAAAGACACAGTGAAGGGCTCAGAATGACCGGCAAAGGGTTCGGAATGATAATAACGGAAATTTCTTCATTATGACACAGTCTCTTTGGGGAGAGGGATGGGGTGAGGGGAAATAATGTATTCAGATAAATTGATTTTCAGGTCTCGTGGTGCCCCAAAGAGGCAAGAGGTGACCGGCCGGTTGCCACTAGATTTGGATGCGTAACTGGAGTCAACCATGGCGCTGGTACGGGAGCGGGACAGCCGCCGCCTGCATGTCAAGAGCAAGCTGATGGGCGAGAGCCTGGTGGGGAGATCGTTTCTTGAAAATCTGACCATTGCCCCGCAGAAGCGGCTCTTCCCCGATGTGAATATTTTAAAAATCGGCGGACAGTCAATCTGCGACCGCGGCATCAAGGCCCTTCCCGCTATAATCAAGGAGATCGCGGCGAACCGGAAGAAGCACAAAATGCTCATCACCACCGGCGGGGGAACGAGGAGCCGCCATATTTACGCCATCGGCCTTGAATTGGGCATGCCGACCGGCATCATCGCCAAGTTCGGAAGCTCCATATCGGAGCAGAACGCGCTTTTGATTGCCACGCTCCTCTATCCCTGGGGCGGCATAAAAATCGGTCACGATGAGGTGGTGAAGCTTTCCACCTACTTCGCCCAGGGCTGCATCCCGGTCATGCACGGCATGCCCCCCTACGACTATTTTGCCATTCCCCCGGGCCGGGGACGCATTCCCGCCCACCGCACCGATGTGGGCACGTTGGTGCTGGCCGATTTAATCGGGGCGCGGAGCTGCATTTTCATCAAGGACGAAAAGGGGCTGTACACGGACGATCCCAAGAAGCATCCCAAAAGCCGGTTCATCGGAAAAACAAGCGCCGCGGCGCTTATGGCGCAAAACCTGGAAGATCTGATTATCGAGCGTCCCTGCCTGGAGATTCTGCAGCACAGCGAGGTTATCAATAAAATACAGATCATCAACGGGCTGGAGCGGGGCAATATTACCAGGGCGCTCCAAGGCGACAGGGTGGGCACCATTATCCACAAGTCATAGGATTCACATGCCGGCGCGCGGCGGCCGGCCACGTCGCCCGGCGGCTGCGCACAATTATTCATCACCAAACGTTGTAAGGAGGTTTTTATGAGCGATAAAGAGCAAAAAGGCATGTCCTGGGAACAGCAAAGGGAAATTCTCATCAGCGCCAATGCGCTCAAGCTCCCGCTTCTCCACCAGAACCTGATTGACACCTACGGAGAACAAAAGGGAAACGAGATTTACGAGGAGATCTTCGAGACAAACTATAAAAAAAGAACCAAGCAGTTTGAGGGAAAGGACATCGGGGACATTATGATGGCCGAGGTTAACATATTCCCGGCGATGGGATGGGAGATCAGGATTGAGAAGAAAGAAGAAAACAATGAGCCGGTCTGGTATGAACATCTGAGCAAATGTCCCCATCTCGATGCCACCCGAAAACGCAATCTTCCCCTTCCCTGCGGGATTATCTGCGACATGGATGTGAAAATGGCAACCAAGCACAAGCTGGGCAGGTGGAAGCGGCTGAAGCACATGCCCGCCGGCGACAGTGAATGCCTCTTTGAAATCAGGCGCTATAAATAAAGGCGCGGAACCCAACCGACCGCGGCAGTAGAAACGCCTCCCGGCGGTTCAACCGGGAGGCGTTTGCCGTCATTCGCTGATGACATCTCATCGGCAGAAACAATATAAAACAACCGCAAAGCGGTGCCGGCCGACAGGATCTCGATGCGGGGGATTTGTTCAAAAACACTTTTCGCCGAGTTGCACATTGACAAACCGGCTCGCGATGGATTACTAATTAGTGACATGGCCATATTTTTAAGGGGGTACCCGCATGACGGATTACAAGACGCTGACCGATGTTCTGGTGACCAAGGGGAAAGTCCGGGGAAAACCGGTTGCGGTGAGTCTGTTCAGGGACGGCGTTCCTCCGGGATATGAGCCCATTCAGGATACCCCGTGCTCCATCATTCATTACGCCATGGATCAGGGCAGGAAGGTTTATTTTGACGCGGACCACCACGACTGCCTGGTGGGTGTGCACCATGCCGGCATTGTTCCCGGCCGGCGGGAGATCGTCAACGGCGAATACCTCTCAAAAACCAGCACCTTCTTCACCTACGAGGGGGCGGCGCGCCTGAAATCAGGCTCGTTTGTCCTTCCTCCGGGCATGGTTAAGGCGATCGGCGCGGCGCCGCTGGATGAGATGCCGGAAGGGGTTGCGGTCGACTGGGTGGTTGCGGTGTGCAATCCGCACCATGCCAATAACATCGCGGGATGCCGGACCTGCAGGGAAGGAATTCTTCCCCACGCGGAAATCGCCAACTCCCTCTGCGCCACCCTCTTCGCCACGCCCTGGCACGTGAAGAATGTTGTGTTTGCCACGGGGGATTTTGGCGGGCGGATGCACAACCGGATGAAACAGGACCAGGTGTTTGTCATCGTTCCCGACCGGTTTCTGCATTATGTCCCCCTGCTGCTGAATGATATGAAGGTCGACGTGAAGGAAAGCCGCAAGATGACCAAGCCGGCCCATTCCGGTTTCTGGCGGGAAGGAGACGGTGAAAAGGGAGACAAGGCTCACGCGGCCGCCGCCGCGGAAAGCGGGGAGGCGCCGGCAGTGACCTTTACCATGGAGTGGGATGATGAGGCCCGGGAGTTGATGAAGAAGGTTCCCGAGAGCATCATGGAAATGGCCGTCGGCAACTCGGAGGAATACGCCCGGCAGAAGGGGTACCCCAGGGTTTCCAAAAAATCCATCCAGGAACTGATGGAAAGCCTGGGCATGAACCTGGATGATATGCTGTGAGTGGGGAAAGATAGATGATGCAGGATACAGGATACAGGATGCATGATGCAGGTAAGATGATGGAGGGTAAAGGCCGTTTTCTCCTGTATCATGCATCCTGTATCGTGGATCCTGTCTCACGCTCCCAAAGGAGGTTTCAATGAGCAAAAACAAGCAGTACGCTGAACAACTCAAGGAAATGGAGGGGTATGAGCGGAACATCATCGGCTTTAAGCTCTGTGACGAGGTTCCGGAGCATGTTGAGTTTTATGGAGACGATATTTCGTTCTACTGCGCCATCGTCGCCGAAATCTGGGAAGGACGCAAGCCCTTCTACATCACCAACAAGAACATCCTGTGCGGCGGGGCGGTATACTCCGGCCTCGGAGTAAAGCGGATGACCAAGGAAGACTTCGACCTGGGCATGTCCCAGACCATCGGCGAGAACAGGGCCTATGCCACCAGGGAGGTAATGCGCCGGGTCAACCAGCAGATTCCCCATCATTTCGTGCACCATAAATACCAGATTGTCGGCGCGCTGGAGGATATGGAGGACCCGGACGTGGTGATGATTGTGGCCGACGCCAACCGGGTGATGCGGTTATGCAAGGTGTATACCTGGAAGACCGGCGAGCTGGCGCATGGCCTGTCGGGAACCGCCTGGTGCACTAATTCGTTTCCCCTGGTCTACCGGACCAAGACCATGACCTTCAACATGGGAGACCCGCCTTCGCGGCGCCTTATGAAACTGGCGCCGGGAGAGATGTTCTGTTTTATCCATTACGACCTGCTGCCCCTTATCGTTGAAAATTTCAAGAATATCTCGGACGGGGATGTGCTTTAATTCATGGGATCCAAGGAGAATGCGCCATGGCCTACTTCATAACCGACAACTGCCTGATATGCGGCACCTGCTGGGAAATTTGCCCTACCGATTCCATCGAGGAGTACGAGTGGTACTATAGAATAACCGATACCTGCGTGGAGTGCGGCGCCTGCGCGCGGGTGTGTCCCAACCACGCGATCATCAAGATGGATGAAGAGAAAAAATCTAAAAAGAAAAAATCAGCGTAACCCGTGCGATTCGTATGATGAGGGCACACATTCCGTCGTGTCCGGTGAAAGGGCGTATGGCAATGGGACCCGCAAATCAGAACAGACCTTTGTTGCGGATACAGGGATTATGCTTTGCAAATCATGTAGGGGCGACCGGTCGGCAGCCTCTCCACATTCTCAACTGTTCGAATGTGCTTTCTCCGCCGCATAATACAAGAGAGACCCGGAGATGACGGCCATGAAATCCTACCGGAAAGAACTGTGGTTTAATGTGCCCGCCCGGCGCGCCTTTGTCAATATTACCCCGCAGGTGGAATCGTGCCTGCGGGAGAGCGGCGTGCGGGAGGGGCTTGCCCTGGTAAACGCCATGCACATCACCGCTTCGGTGTTCATCAACGATGATGAATCTGGCCTGCACCAGGATTATGAGGAGTGGCTGGAGCAACTTGCCCCCCACCAGCCGGTCTCCCGTTACCGGCACAATCGCACCGGCGAGGATAACGGCGATGCCCACCTCAAGCGCCAGATCATGGGAAGGGAGGTGGTGGTGGCGGTCACCGAGGGCAGACTCGACTTCGGTCCCTGGGAGCGGATTTTCTACGGCGAGTTTGACGGCAGGAGAAAAAAGCGGGTGCTGGTCAAGATCATCGGGGAGTAAAGGCTTTTTTGTGCGCACGGAGAAGAACATGAAACCGGCATTCACCTGTTTCTGCATCGTGGCGGTGGCGCTTATTTTGTTTTCCTGCGCCACGAATCCGGTAACCGGCAGGATGGAGCTGATGCTCTTAAGTGAGCAGGATGAAATCGCCATGGGGCGCAGCACCGACCCCCAGGTGGTCCAGACCTACGGGATTTATGAGAACCGGGAACTGGCAGCCTATATCCGAGACCTGGGGAGGCGCATGGGGGGCATTTCGCACCGCCCGCAGCTCTCTTATGAATTCAAGGTTATGGATTCTCCGGTGATTAATGCCTTTGCCGTTCCCGGCGGGTATGTCTACCTGACCCGCGGGATCCTCGCATACCTGAACAGCGAAGCGGAACTGGCGGGAGTCATGGGACATGAGATAGGGCATATTACCGCCCGCCATTCGGCGCAACAGTACAGCAAGGCGCAGGTTGCCCAACTCGGCCTGGGTTTTGGTTCCCTCGTATCTCCAACCTTTGCCCGTTTTGCCGATCTGGCGGCCCAGGGCGTCGGCGTGCTCTTCTTAAAGTTCAGCCGGGATAACGAGCGTGAGGCCGATAGTCTCGGGGTTGAGTATTCGTCAAAAATCGGCTACGACGCGCGGGAAATGACCAATTTTTTTAACACCCTCAACAACATGCAGGAAAACAAACAGGCGAGCCTGCCTGATTTTCTTTCCACCCATCCCAATCCCGAAAACCGCATCGGCGCCATAACGGCGTCAGCCCGGCAGTGGCAGTCTCAGCTCAACCTGACCAATCCGAAGATTAACCGCAGCGCCTACCTGGCAAAAATCGACGGGCTGGTGTTCGGGGATGATCCGAGGCAGGGCTTCGTGGAGAACGGCCGTTTTTATCATCCGCAACTGCAATTCATGTTCCCGGTGCCGGCAGGGTGGAAATTGCAGAACCTGCCCGCGCAGGTCCAGATCATCTCGGGCGATGAGCAGGCCGTGATACTTTTTAACCTGGGATCGGAGACGACTCCCGGGGCGGAGGCCCGTAAGTTTCTGAAGGAAAGCGGGGCAACCACCTATACCCAGAAGGAAGCTTCGGTTAACGGCCTGAAGGCCGTCATGCTTCTCAGCAATGTGCCCGGCCAGTCAGGGGCGCTTTCGGTCCTGTCATATTTTATCAGCCGGGATGCTTCTATTTTTGTGTTTCACGGACTTGCCGCGCAGGGAAATTTTGATGCCCACCGCAACGAATTCCGTAAGACCATGGACGGGTTCCAGACGCTGCGCGATCCCGACAAGCTGGCGGTTCAGCCCGACCGGATCAGGATCAGAACAATCGGCAGGCGCATGACCCTGCGCCAGGCGCTCTTAGAACTTGGCACGCCGGAGACTGAATTAAAAAAGCTGGCACTGATTAACGGAAGGGCGCTAACCGAAGAGCTGCCCGCCGGCAGCCAGCTCAAGGTGGTGGTGAAGGGGCGCTGAGTGTTTTAAAAGGGGGGTTGTTGAACAGGCGACAAATAATTTAGCACAGGAGGATAACATGCCGGGCATTGAATTCGATTTTGCGCAACAAGCAGCCAATGTAGAGCCGGCGGTGCGGATGCTCTACCAGACCTATACCGATGTTTTGCCCTATCCGCATAAGTTTAACGATGCCCTGATAAAGGCTCACCTCCAGGGGCTTGATTTTGCCGTCAAGCATAACCTGTGGAAGGAAAAGGTGGAGCATGAGGCCCACATCCTGGGCCCGATTCTGGAGATGATCGCCGGCTGGGTTCAGGAACAGGGTCCGGAGAAGGGGTTGTGGGGCATCTTTGAGGCGAATTCGTGCCACTATCAGCAGTTCGAAAGGATCGAGGTGAAACCCGGAGAACGCCTGCTGCAGTGCCCCTACAAGGAAATGCTGGAAATCGTGAGCTCCCTGGGGACCTTCAGCATCACCTGGGAGGATGTGCACCACAAGTGGTGTATACCTCTGTGGAAGGAATTTGCCGAAAGGGTCGGCATAAAAATCGAGGTTACCCCCGGGGAGACCTGCCGGGTGGCTTTGAAGAAGTGATGTGTGATCTGCGATATGGGATTAAAAATTGTTTCAGCCCACATCACACATCCTATATCGCACATCGCCGGCATTTCGTGCTTCGAATTTATTCCAGGAGGCTCCGATGGTACGGCCCAGCCCGAAGGATTTTGTGGCAAACATGCGCCGGAAAATGCCCTGGCGGGAGAAGCTACGCCTCTTTATCAGGAACAATTTCACCAAGCTCAAAACCGCACAGAACTGCTGCGGCCACCCCGGGGAGCCGGGCTGCTGAACGTCAGACCGCGAGCGTCCGGGCGGGACGGAATGAGTAACAGGGGCGACCGATCGGTCGCCCTTACCTTTTTGATGTGACCGGATCCCCGCTTGTGGAGAGGTCCGATACACTGACAGGTCAGAAAGTGATGTGGGCGAAGGAGCATGCCGGAGCAATCATTACATGCATCCTTCGTCGCTGCAGCGTACTTGCATGTGCGCCTCATTCCTTAAGGATTTCGCGTGCCTTGCATCTGGATGTTTTTGAACAGCCTGGGGAAAACTACTTTTTCAACAACCTTTTAGTATTTTTTGCCAGGGGTTTTTCCGGGCAGGAGGTGGGACAGGGATTTCTTCAGGCCTGCGT
>CAYWLT010000062.1:0-12500 GCA_964459295.1 uncultured Thermodesulfobacteriota bacterium | reverse complement strand
ATAAGGATGGATTGGCGCAGGGCCGCGGTGTAATCGCGGACGGTGGCAGGGGGCAGATTGCGCCGCGCGATGATGCCGCCGAGCGGAATCGGCAGTCCGGTCATCTCTTCCCACCACGCCCCCAGATCCGCCACTTTTTTTAGCCGGTAGCTTTGGTACGTAAATCGCCCCTCATGGATGATGACCCCCTGGTCGATGAGGCCTTGCGCCAGCGCGGGCATGATCCGGTTAAAGGGCATAAATTCCTTTTTGCCCCGGTCGTCGGCGTACAGGCGGTAAAGCAGATGCGCGGTGGTGTGGCGGCCGGGAATGCCGACTCGCGCATCGGCGGGCGCCGCTCGAGAACCTTCCTCCCGCGCCACCAGGAGCGGCCCGCAGTTTTTGCCGACCGCGGCGCCGGCGTCAAGCAGCCGGTAGTTCTCTTGCACAAAGCCGGCGGCATAGGATGAAACCTTGGTAATGTCAAACTCGCGGCGCACCGCCATCCGGTTGAGCTCTTCAATATCGGCAATGGTCAGATCAATGCTGAATCGGCCGGAATGGAGCAGGTGGTAGAAGACGAAGGTGTCATTGGGACAGGGGGACATGCCCAGTTTTATTTTCACGGCCTGATCCTGGAAGAAGGCGGCAGGGGCAGCATGCTACTGCTTGCATTCCTGATGTGTGTGTGGTAATTTCCCAGCAATTAACGCGAATAACCGCCGCAGCGACTTGCAATTCCGTCAGGAGCGACCTCCGGTCGCGCAATGTTCGCGGCTAAAAGCCCCTCCCGCTTGAATCTTTTCAACCGCCTGCCGGAATTATATAGGTAAGCGACCGGTAATTACAACAGTAAAGTGCCTTATGAATTTTAACAGCTTTCAGGATTTTTTGCGCTATCTGGAGGAGCAGGGCGAGGTTGCCCGGGTTGCGGCTGAGGTATCGGCGGAGCTGGAGATAACCGAAATCACCGACCGGGTAACCAAGGCGCGGGGCAAGGCGCTGCTGTTTGAAAGGGTGAAGGGTTCTCGCTTTCCCGTGGTGACCAATGCCTTCGGGAGCCCCAGGCGGGTAGCCATGGCGCTCGGTCGCGCCCCTGATGAGATAGCCGCAAGGATTGAGTCGATCATCTCCCTGAAGACGCCCCGGGGCATTGCCGACAAATTGAAGCTGCTGCCGCGGCTGCTTGAACTGGTGAGAATGCCCCCCAAAACGGTGACGCGCGCGCCATGCCAGGAGGTGGTGCATACCGACCCGGATCTTTCCATCATTCCGGTCCTCAAGTGCTGGCCCCATGACGCGGGTAATTTTATTACCCTTCCCCTGGTTGTCACCAAGTCACTCGAGGACGGAACCCGCAACATCGGCATGTACCGCGTCCAGATCTACGACAAGGCCACCACCGGCATGCACTGGCAGATACATAAGGACGGACGAAACCACTTTTCCCAGTATGCCCGGGCGAAGAAGCGGATGGAGGCGGCCATTGTCATCGGAGGTGATCCCGCGACCATCTACGCGGCAACCGCGCCGCTTCCGCCGGGGATTGATGAGCTCCTGTTTGCCGGCTTTATCAGGAACAAGGCGGTGGAGATCGTCGGGTGTAAAACGGTTGATCTTGAGGTGCCGGCCTGGGCGGAATTCGTCATCGAAGGCTATCTCGATCCTGATGAGCGGAGGACCGAGGGGCCTTTCGGGGATCACACCGGCTTCTACTCGCCCGCCGAGGACTACCCGGTATTTCACGCGACCTGCATAACCCATCGCAGGAACCCGGTATATCCCGCCACCGTAGTGGGTCCTCCCCCCATGGAAGACGCGTTTCTGGCCCAGGCCACCGAGCGCATCTTTCTTCCCCTTATCAGAACCGTCATCCCCGAGCTGGTGGACATGAACCTCCCGGTGCAAGGGGCATTCCACAACTGCGCCATTGTCTCCATCGACAAGTCCTATCCCATGCAGGCGCAGAAGGTGATGCACGCGCTCTGGGGAATGGGTCAGATGATGAATACCAAGATGATCATCGTGCTTGACGGGGACGTCAATGTGCATGACCTGGGGACGGTTGCCTGGAAGGCATTCAACAACGTGGATCCGGCGCGGGATCTTACCATGACCTCCGGTCCGCTGGACGCGCTGGACCACGCTTCTCCCTATCCGCTGCACGGCTCCAAGATCGGAGTCGACGCGACCCGGAAAATCGAGGGGGAGACCGCGCGCGGGTGGCCCGAAGAAATAAAGATGAGCGAGGACATCATCAGGCTGGTCAGCGATAAATGGAAAACGTATGGCATTGCTTAAGCTGATACGGGTCAGGGAGACTGCTTTTTCCCTGCCGCTTGCCTATATAGGAATGCTGATGGCGGCTGAGACCCTGCCGCCGCTGCGGATATGGATCTTTGTGACGGCGGCCCTGGTGAGCGCGCGTACCCTGGGCATGTGCCTCAACCGGATACTGGACAAGGATCTTGACGCGCAAAACCCCCGCACCGTACATCGTCTTCTTCCCTCAGGCGAAATCGCCGTGTCCACCGCGCTCTGGTATGTGGCGGGAGCCGCCGTTGTTTTTGTGGGGTCCGCCTATCTGCTCAATGCGCTCTGCTTTTACCTGTCCTTCCCCGCGCTAATCCTGCTCTTCACCTATTCGCTGGTGAAGCGGTTTTCCTCGCTCTCCCATTTCCACCTGGGGCTGACCGAGGCGTGCGCGCCCATCGGAGGCGCGCTTGCCGTCGATCCCCGCTTTTCGCTTCCGGTCCTGCTCATGGGGTGCTACATGATCTGCTGGATTGCGGGATTTGATATGATTTATTCCTGCCAGGACCGGGAGTTTGACCGGACGCACCGCCTTTTCTCCATCCCGGTGCGCTGCGGGCTGCAGAAGACGCTGGTCATCTCGGCGGCGCTGCACACGGCCGCGGTTGCCGTGCTCATCCTGATCGGCATGCTTATCAGGGCGCATTTCCTTTATTTTGTATGCCTGGCGGCGGTGTGCGGCTTTTTTATCCGGCAGCACACCCTGGTTTCGGCATCGGACCTGAGCAGGCTGCAGTCGGCGTTTTTCAACATGAACCGCAACATTTCCTTCACCGTGCTGCTGGCGTTCCTGCTCAATTTTATTTTTTAGCAGGCTGCATTTTTCTCATGTAACGGTAGGAGCGGCTTTCAGCCGCGAACAGTACAGCACATGCATTTCCCCCTCACCCCATCCCTCTCCCCAAAGGGGCGAGGGGGGTATATAATAATTTGCACTACCTACTAAGCTGAGCGGCCAGTCTTTGGTATCTCCTCCCCATGGGAGAGGATGTTAAAAAAGTTCCCTCGCCCCACCGCGGGAGAGGGATGGGGTGAGGGGGTATATTGAATATATTTTCTGATCCTACCTTTATGGAAAATGACCTGACACGCATCAAGGAGAAGCTGGATCGAGGTGAGCGGCTGGACGCGCAGGACGGCCTCGCTCTCTTTTCCACCCCCGACCTCTTCGGACTGGGAAGGCTTGCCAACGCGGTCAAGGAACGGCTGCACGGGAACCGGGTCCATTTCGGCGTCAGCCTCAACATCAATTACACCAACGTGTGCATGCTGCGCTGTCCCATCTGCGCCTTTTCACGGGACGAGGGCGCGGCCGATGCGTATTTCCTAGCCCGGGAAGAAATTGTCGCGCGGGCGGCCGCCGCTCGTGCGCGGGGTGTTTCCGAGGTGCATATCGTTGGAGGTTTGCACCGGGATATCAGCCTGGCATATTTCACCCAATTGTTCAGCCGCCTGCGCCGGATCGATCCCCTGTTGAACATCAACGCGCTTACTGCTACCGAATGCGATTACCTGAGCCGGAAGGAGGGGATGCCGCTGTCTGATCTCTTTGCCCGGCTCAAGGAATCCGGCTTGGACAGCATGCCCGGCGGCGGCGCGGAAATCCTCGATGACCGGGTGCGGGGTGAGATCGCGCCTTTAAAAATCGGAAGCGATCGCTGGCTCGAGGTGAGCGGAGAAGCGCACCGGGCGGGCATCAGGACAAACGCCACCATGCTCTGGGGCCACGTCGAATCGCATGCGGACCGGGTGAGGCACATGCTCCGGCGGCGGGAGTTGCAGGATGAGACGAAAGGGTTCAAGGCCTTCGTGCCGCTCCTCTTTCATCCCACCAATACCCGGCTGGCTCACCTTAAAAAGGTAAGCAGCGCGGCGGAGATACTCAAGGTTTACGCGGTGAGCAGGCTGATGCTTGATAACTTCACCCATGTCAAGGCGCTGTGGATGTACCTGGGGCTCAAATTTGCCGGGGTGGCCCTGCGCTTCGGAGCGGATGATCTGGGAGGCACCTCCTTTGAAGAGCGGATCGTGCACGCGGCGGGCTCGGAGGCCAGCATGGTGTCCCAAAACACGCTGGAGCATCAGATACGCTCCATGGGGCTCGTCCCCTGCGAGTCGGACTCAAATTACCGGATGATACGGGAAAATGGATAAGCTGGCGGTCGGACAGATAGGCTATGTCAATAGCTATCCCCTTTTTTACACTATCATCACTGATGGTGATTCCCTGCCTTTTGACGTGGTAACCGGGGTTCCCGCAGTTCTCAACCGCATGATGCGGGGAGGAGAGCTGGACGTGTCCCTCATCTCCTCGTATGAATATACCCAGGCGCAGGACCGCTATTACATTCACCGGGACTTCTGCCTTGCCTCGGTCGGTTACGTCAATTCCGTGCTGCTCGTCTCCAACAAGGAGATTGAAGATTTGAACGGTGCGGTCATCGGACTCAGCCCGGCCAGCGGCACCAGCAGCAACCTCATCCGCATCATACTCAAGGAGTTTTATCATTGCGCCAACGAGTTTTGTCTGGTGAAGGACCCGGCTGATTGCCGCGGAAGCCTTAAGGCGCATGACGCGGTTCTCATGATCGGCGACGATGCCTTGCGATTTGATGGGCGGGAGAACTGCCGGGTATACGATATCGGCAAGCTCTGGACGGAAAAGACCGGGCACCCGGTAGTATTTGCCGTGGTGGCGGTCAATGCATTTTCAGCCGGGGGGAAGCAGGAACTGCTCAGCCTCTTTTTCCGGAAGCTCCGGCAGTCCCATGAGTTTTTTGAGAGGCACCCGGAACAGATTGCCGCGTACGCAGAATCCCGAAGCGCGCTGGCGCTCAACTTCGGCGACTATTATTCGCATCTCACCTATAAGTTCACCCGTGAGCTTGAAGAAGGCTTGCTCTACTACTACCGGATGCTCGCCAGACACCGGCTGGCGCCGCCGGTTGAAGGGATACGCTATTACGATGAAAAAGCATGAACCGGCCGGGATGGGAAGAGAAGAAGCGCTGGCGCTCTTCAGCGAGGATATCTACACCCTGGCGGAGCGGGCGACCGCGATGAAGCGTGCGGTGCTGGGAGGCCGCGCCGATTACGCATGCTTTATCATCGACCGAAACATCAATTTTACCAACATCTGCTCCGCCCGCTGCAACTTCTGCGCCTACTATCGGGATGGCGATGACCCCGAGGCATTTACCCTGAGCATAGAGGAGATTCTGGAGAAGGTGGGCGAGCTGGTTCGACGGGGCGGCACCCAGGTTATGATCCAGGGCGGACTGGATAAGCGCTTCGACCTCTCGTTTTACAAAACCGTCATTGCCGGCATCAGAAGGAACTATCCCTCCGTCTACATTCACTCCTTCTCTCCCGCTGAAGTAAACCATCTTGCCAGAATTGAAAACCGTCCCGTCTTCGACATTCTCTGCGAGTTGAAAGGCGCGGGTCTGCAGTCGCTGCCCGGCGCCGCCGAGATCCTGGTCGATGAACACCGCCGGCTGGTGAGCCCGCACAAGCTGACCACCGCCGAGTGGTGTGAAGTGATGGAATGCGTGCACCGGGCGAAAATGCGGGCCACCGCCACCATGACCTTCGGCATGGGGGAAAAACTGGCGGACAGAATCGAGCACCTCTTCCTCATCCGCGAACTGCAGGACAAAACCGGCGTGTTCAGGGCGTTCATTCCCTGGACCTTCTCTAAGCCGCATACCCGCCTTGCCGTGGAAGAGACCACCGGCGAGGACTATCTTAAGACAGTCGCCGTATCGCGGTTGGTGCTGGATAATGTCGCACACATCCACGCCGGCTGGGTGACCGAGGGGTTTCAGCTTTCGGAGATGGCCCTGCGCATGGGGGCGAGCGATATGGGCGGCATTCTGATGGAGGAGAACGTGGTGAAGGCCACCGGCATCACCTATACCACCTCGCGGGAGCTTATGATCGAGGTGATAAAAAATGCCGGCCTCAGGCCGGCGATCCGGGACAGCGAGTATCGTATAGTGAGAGAATGCGGTTAGGATTAAGGGAATCTAATTGTTCATTTTCTTGTCATTCCCCGACGTGATCGGGGGATCCATGTGGTTAATTTTTATGGATTTGCGCTTTCGCGGGAATGACAGAACGAGTTTTAGAGGTGCCCTTAATTAAATGCGAGAGGTGAAAATACATGGTTGATTTTTTGTATTGCCTCTGTTAACATTTCCCTGCCCGATTGGAAAGCAAGTCGGGCAATGACCGAAAAAACGATGCCGGTGCGTTTCGAGCGGTCATCCTTCGACCGGATCGAAGAATCCAATATGAATATGGCAACTGGATTCTGTGGTCGAGCCGCAGACGAATGACCCATCGATAGTTTGCATATTTCGTGGTGCCGTGCGGGGGCATGGAGGTTTGATTTAATCTTGTCTTGATGGAGGATGAGGGCATGTTTGACTGCGATGTGATGGTGGTGGGATGCGGCCCGGCAGGGCTGATGGCGGTGGCCGAACTGAAGGAAAAGGGGATCGACGTGCTGGGTGTGGATAGGAAGCCGCGGCTCGACGTCAACGTGAGATCCGCTACAGGCTTTTTTATCGACGGCCAGGAGATGAATGGCGAGTACATTGAGCTGGAACCGCTGCAAGGCAAAACCAAAATTACCTTCACCAAATGCGGGTTTTCCCTCGAGTATTCGAGGCCGATGGAGGGAATCCATCACACCCACATGATATCCAACACCGGCAGCCATTTTCAGGCAACCTCGCGGGTAAAGCCGCTCTATCATACCTTTAACCCCACCACCTGGCTGTCCGATCGCTACACGCGGGCGAAGCAGTTGGGCGTTCCCTTCCTGTCCGGCACCCTGGCGGTAAGGGCACAGGAGATTCAGGACGGGGTGGAGGTGACCTTGCGGGCAAAGGGAAAGACCTTCACCAAAACCTGCAGAAAGCTCATCGCCTCGGACGGGCTGCAGTCGCGGATTACCCGTAATCTCGGCTTGAACAGGGAACGTATTTTCTTTATGAAGGGGCCTACCATTGAATACGAGATGATCAATGTTGACTGTCCCCTGGACCGGGGAGACATGTATTTCTCCGGCGAAAGAAACCTGGGGGGGCCGGGCGGCCTGATTGCGGTTCCCAGTCCCCGCGGCAATGGCGCGTATCGCTTCGAGACCATGTCGGCCCTGCCGGGGAAAAACAGCTATAATATGATGGAATTTTTTACCCAAAAAAGTCCCATGGCCGGCTGGTTCCGAAATGCGGAGGTGGTGGAGAAAAGCGGCGCAGTTGTGGAGGTGTTCACGTCGCTGAAAACCCCGTACCGGGGAAATATTCTGATCGTGGGCGATTCCGCCTGCTATGCCGAGTGCCTCTACCAGGGGGCCACCGCGTGCGGGTACATGGCGGCCCAGGCCATGGAGCAGGAACTGCAGGGTAAGAACGGTTTTGAGCAATACACCGACTGGTGGAATTCATCCTTTGAGTGGAACAAGAACCCCAAACGAATGGCCGATTACGGCAAGCGCGTCTTCTTCAATCGCTTTTTCACCTCGGAAGAGCTTGATTTTCTTTTCAACCTCACCAAAAAGTATCCCATCGTCGCCGACGAACTGGGTGGAGGGGTGTACGATTACACCCACGTGATTGCCGATTACTACATCGGCCTGCCCGAGGTGCCGGCCGAGTTGAAAGAAAGAATGCAGAGGATTAAAGAAGCGGACATGGGTCAAATCCAGGCGCTGGTCAGCAAACGGCGGGATTAGCAGAAGGGGTCAGGTCTCAATATTAAACAATGCAGGTGTGTGTTTTTTGAAACAGTCTTAGTACACAGTACTATGTGGTGATTTGAAAACGGGGTCAGGTCTCAATATTAAACATTGCATAGCAATGCGGTTTGAAAAGCACTGCTTTAAGTTTCTTTATTATTGAGACCTGACCCCGTTTATCTACTAGATTTCCCACCTGATATAATCCGTGCATCTGCTACGTAACCACCCGGGCACGCCACTTGCAGCTAATAATTCCGAAGCAATACGTTGTAATTTTTAATAATAAAGGAAACATCTGCAGGGCGACGTAACTTAACTGTTGTTGCGGGTTATGGCAAGACCATTGCGTATAGAATACCCGGGAGCTTATTATCATATCTTTGCTCGTGGCCATCGAAAGGATCTCATTTTTTATGCCAATAGAGACCGCCAAGAATTTCTCCGTCGTCTGAAAGAAACTGCCGAAAAATATCAGATCAGGATTCATGCGTATGTATTGATGAATAACCACTATCACTTGCTTGTTGAGACCCTTAATGGCAACCTTACAAAGGGGATGCACTATCTCAACGCAAGCTACAGTAACTGGTTTAGAATCAAACATAACCTTGTGGGATCAATTTTCCAAGGTAGGTATAAAGCTATCCTGGTGGAAAAGGATGCCTACCTGCTCGAGTTAAGCGCTTATATACACCTGAACCCTTTAAGGGGAGGCATTACAGAATCCTATGATGATTTTTCTTGGAGCAGCTTCCCTGAATACTGTCATGCAAGGCAAGGATACTTTCCTTATACTCTGGAGATACTAAGCCTAATCGGAGGAACGAAAGCCTACAGGAAATTTGTAGCCTCTAGGATCGCCGCGTCGGTTAGAAAAGAATCCATTTATGGTACAAACTCCATCTTGGGCGGGGAGGACTTCAAACACAGGGTTCTTAAACATCTGAGTGAGAAAAAGCTCTTTACTGAAGATGCTCAAAGAGAAATAGGAGAGTTACGAAGATTGCGGAAGTTAATGGAAGAAGATGTGAGAAGAATCATCATTGAACTTTTTAAAATAAAAAAAAGCCAGCTCGTGGAAAAGACACGGGGCAATTTCTTTCGAAAGCTATATCTGTTTGGTCTTAAGAAATATACGGACTTGAGTCTTAAAACTATAGGAGAACTGGCAGGAATGGATTATGGGGCAGTTTCTGAACTCATCGGAAGGTTTGAAAAGGAATGCGAGACCGAAAAAGAGATCAGAAATAAGGTGGTGCTTTTTGAAACCGTGCTGAAAACCAAGGAAGCGGGGTCAGATCTCAATATTAAAGATTTGGATTGATTTGCTGTTTAACCCAAATTGGAAACCCAATGTTGAATATTGAGACCTGACCCCTCGGTCAGACCGGGATCTCCGGCTGGATGACCAGGCGGTCTACCTGCTTTTGGCGCAATTCATCGCCGGCGGGGATCTTCTCATTTTTATAGAAGATGGTGTTGCCCTTGCGGATGAGAGTGGTGGTCATGACCGGATTGTCCAGGGTGAAGGTGTATTTCCGGCACTCCTGTTTGCAGGGGAAAATGCCGATCATCCCTTTCATCTCCGGGATGTCGCAGGAGGCGGTGAGACAGAAGCGGGTGGTGGTCACATAGGCAAAGGGGATGTAGAGCGACAGGTGCATCTCCGCGCCGATGTTTCCCAGCTCCAGGTCCTGCAGCGGATAGTCCAGTTCCGCCCGGGTGATGCCTCTTTCTTTCAGAAATGCGCGATAGCCCGGAACGGTGAGGTTGGTGCCCTGAAAGTAGCTTTTGGCGTCGGGAGGCAGACGGTCGAAGACAGTCATCAGCCGCGGTCCCCGCTTGATTTTGGTGAGCAGCCTTCCCATTACCGGCACAAGCGCTTCCGAGACCTTCCGGATAATCCGGTACATCCCCCAGTCGTTGAAAATAATCTCGCCGGCGGGAAGTTCCCGGGCCACCATCTCTATAATCTTTTGCCACCCCTTGAGCCCGGCCCCGGTCACGTACGGCGTGACCAGTGAAAAGCCGGTCCGCTGCTCGCGCACAAATTCCATTACCTGCCGCATATCCTCCGTCGAGGGGATGAGACGCTCACAGAATTCGGTGCCGAAGTACAGCCGCTCCAGCGGGGCGGCGAAATAGCGCAAATTTTTTGTTTTTGCAATAAAAAGGGCTCGTTCCATTGATGCGGTTGCTCCCGAAGTGGAGATAAGACGAGAAGTTAGAGCAGGCTGATACACGTGCCACATATCAGATGGCTGTTTTTCAACCGCCTGCTGGTTCATCCGGCGGACAGAGGTCAGAAGGGTAGTTTACCGGCGTCCGGTGTTATTCTTTGGTCAGGTCGACAATGGCCTGGAGCCGTGCCGTTTCCTCATTGTTCTTGAGGTCGCCGGTCCTCGGTCCCATCATGATGGTGAAGAAAGCCCGCTGCGCCGACAAGGGAACATCGAATCCCCACTTCCGGAAAAGGTGGTATTCGAAATCAGCCTGGTATCCCATGATCATCTCCGTCCACAGGTGCACCGGGCATGGTCGCGGTTTCGAGGATAAAACCGCGGCATAACTTTTGACCGTCTTTTCCTGGAGCAGATTCAGCAGTTTTATGTCATGACACCCGCTCCGGTTGCACAACAGGCCGCTGATGGTGCAATTTTTAAACAGCATGCCGCTCTTGACCCGCCGGGAAAGCGTCAGGTAATCCAACCCCAGCTCCTGCAGCTCCCGGCTCATGCAGGAATCGAAAATCTCGGTGTGCTCTTCGCTCTGCACCGTGGGGATACCGGCAAAGTAGGTGGTGGCTACATGGTCGCCCACCTGCAGCAGCGACCCATCGGTGGAAAGCGGCGGGTAGCCGTCCCTGGTTATCCAGAGACTTTGCGGCAGCCGGATGAAATTGCCCTTTTTGAGGGTCTCCTTTTCCACCGCCACCACGCGGGTTCCGGTGTCCTCGTCGCTGTATTCCTTGATGCGGTGGTTGACGGTCGTTTCCCGGTAGCGGTAGATGTAGGTATACTCGCCGATTTCCTGTAGGACAAATCCAAAGCGCTTGAAATCCATCTTCCGCCCCGCACATAGAGACGCACGGAAATGCGTGCAGAACTGTTTATGAGATTGATTCGCTTCCTCGCAATGACCGTATGGCGCGATTGCCTGAACCGGGAGGTTATTTGTCCCGGGTTTCCACCCGCTCCCGGTACCGCTCGAGAATCTCTTCGAAGGTGGGATAATGAACGGAAAGGCCCCTGAGCTCGCTTTTAACTTCGAGGGTCACATCGGTGCCCCGGGTAAAGAGAAACACATCGCCGGCTGCTCCCTCCAGCACCGAGCCATTGCTGGTGACGCTTAAGGGACCACCCGAGATTATGTACAAAATCTCGTCACTCTCATAGTGCCAGGTGAATTTAACCGGCGGCCATTTTGTAAAAGCCGCCCCGAAAGCGGGGCACTGGCCCCGGTCGAAAAGCATGGCCACCTCGATTTCCTTGAGCGACTCGAGGCCGGGCATTGCCTCGCCATCGATATCAAAAAAGCTGCCGATTTTTTCCCAGGTAACGTCCCGGACTTTGCGCACGATGACGGGCACCTGATCCTCCTTTCCCGGCGCGCCCGCAAGCAAAAATGCCCGGCGCACGGTGTGCATATGCAGCGCCATTCATAGAATATTAACACCGCTTTGTCAATATCATTTACAGGAGGTTGAAAAACACCCACGGCTTTGCATGGCTTAAAGGGGGAGGAGCTTTTTACGCCGCAACCATCCGGTTTTGACGGTCGGTATAAGGCAGGTCATCCGGCGGTTATTTGGAGCGGAGGGAGAACCTGATGATCCAGTAAAAGGCGGCTATGCCGTCCTTCCAGCTTATCTTTTTCCCTTCGGTGTAATCCCTGCCGCTGTAGGAGATGTCCACCTCGTAAATGCGGCACTTCAGCCGGGCCAGCTTGGTGGTAATTTCCGGCTCCACGCCGAAGCGGTTTGATTCTATGGAAAACTGCTTGAGCAGGGATGCCCGGAAGACCTTATAACAGGTCTCCATGTCGGTAAGGTTGAGATTGGTAAGCATGTTGGAAAAGAGGGTCAGGATTTTATTGCCCACGTAGTGCCAGAAGAGCAGTACCCGGTGAGGGCCGCCCAGGAAGCGGGACCCGTACACCGCGTCCGCCTTTCCATCCAGAATGGGCTTGATGAGCTTGAAGTATTCCTGGGGGTCGTACTCCAGGTCGGCGTCCTGAATGATGACGATGTCTCCCTTCACCTGCTGAAAGGCCGTTCGCAGGGCCGCGCCCTTGCCCTGGTTTTTTTCATGGAAGAGAATGGTGAGCCTTTCCTGGCCCTGTAGTCCGGCGAGCACCTCCCTGGTTCCGTCGGAGGAGCAGTCGTCGACAATGATGATTTCCTTGTCCAGGGGGACGGCTTGCACCCGGGCAATGAGTTCTTTAATGGTGTTTACTTCAT
>CAYWLT010000061.1:0-12747 GCA_964459295.1 uncultured Thermodesulfobacteriota bacterium | reverse complement strand
GCAGCGACTATCTAACTTGGTTCGGCCAGACCCCCATAGCAACAGCCCTTATATATTAAAGCAGTATAATCCAATCATGGCATGAGAAAAATAGCAAGTTTTTTATTGGCTTACCTTTATTGGCGCGACGGGTCTGTTCCGGCCGAGGGAATTATGGCACGCAATCGTCCGCCTTCACCAAAAGATGGAAGAGAGCTGACCGGTGCGGGATGATATGATTGGCCGCGGAGAAATACATGTGGAAGGATTTTACTGCAGTGAAAAAAATGGTGCCGGCGGAGAGGATCGAACTCTCATGGGCGTGAGCCCGCGGGATTTTGAGTCCCGTGCGTCTACCAGTTTCACCACGCCGGCAACCGAGGAGGAGCAATTTCAAATGCCAAAATCCAAATGTCAAATCAAGGCCAAAGATCAAATGCTCAAAGAAAAAACCAATCACTTCTTTTTGGATAGGAGTATCGATGAAAAGATCAATGTGAGTTCATGAACCTCTTTAGATAAGCGCTTACATTCAACTGCTCTATCCGGATTGGTCTTCAATAGCATTCTAAGCCAATGTTTATTTTCCCTGGCTTCCTTTTTACATATGGCTATTTTGTGCTTAAAATCTTTTTTCGATTCGGCGCCATCAGCCTCCATATAATTGGCGCCTATACTGGTACCGGAACGAACCAGCTGCGAGATTAGCTCATTATTAACGACACCCTTGGGCAATAATTTAACAGAATCGATTACCTGTTCTCCAAATAGAGCAGTTCTTTCTTCAAGATCATACACTCTATTTCCATTTGATGTTTGGGCTTTGAACTCGGCCATGCTATTACTGAATTTCAAATGTAAAAATCCTAAGTTCAAATGAATGACAAAGTCCAAATGTCTAACCATCTTCTTTTAGGCTTTGAAATTTGTCATTCTGCTGCAGAATAACCCGCAATTATCATTCCCTCCTCACGCCCAAATGTTCTTTTTTTCATTTGAGCTTTGAAATTGTCATTTTCCTTTCCTAATTAATGTAAAAACGCCATGCATGTCAACACAAAAGTAGCTGCCGTCATCCAGACCGGTACTGCAGCTCCAATACCTCCAACCGCTTGATTTCGTCGCGCAGTTCGGCCGCCCGCTCAAACTCCAGCTCACGCGCCGCCGCCTGCATCTGCTTCTGCAGCTGCTTGACCCGGCGGGGTATGTCATCGGCCTTGACATATGCCGCCTCTTCCTCGGCGGCAAGGGAGACCGTATAATAATCGGCCTCGTAGACGGAACTCAGAATATCCTGCACCGATTTCTTGATGCTCTCCGGAGTGATGCCGTGCTCGCGGTTGAACGTGTCCTGGATGACCCTGCGGCGGTTTGTCTCATCGATGGCCTTTTTCATGGACCGGGTGGCGGTATCCGCATACATGATTACCCGGCCTGAAAGATTGCGCGCCGCCCGACCGCAGGTCTGAATGAGCGACCGGTCCGAGCGCAGGAAGCCCTCCTTATCGGCATCAAGTATGGCAACCAGCGAAACCTCAGGGAGATCCAGCCCCTCCCTGAGCAGGTTGATGCCGATGAGCACATCAAAGGTGCCCAGACGCAGGTCCCGGATAATCTGCACCCGCTCCAGCGTATCGATATCCGAGTGGAGGTACTTCACTTTAAGCCCCAGGTCCGCATAATATTCGGTCAAATCCTCGGCCATGCGCTTGGTGAGGGTGGTCACCAGCGTTCGCTCCTGCCGCTCCACCTGCTTCCTCACCTCGCCCAGCAGGTCATCCACCTGGTTTGTTGCCGGCCGCACCTCAACCGCGGGATCGGTCAGCCCGGTGGGCCGGATAATTTGTTCCACCACCTTGCCCCGGCTCTTCTGCAGCTCATACTCACCGGGCGTGGCCGAGACATACACCACCTGGTTGACCTTCTGCTCGAACTCCTCAAACGTAAGCGGCCGGTTGTCGACCGCCGACGGCAGGCGGAAGCCGAATTCCACCAGCGTTTGCTTGCGGGAGCGGTCACCCCGGTACATGCCGTTCAGCTGGGGGACGGTTATGTGGCTTTCATCGATGAAAAGCAGAAAGTCGTCCGGAAAGTAGTTCAGCAGCACCGCCGGAGGCTCTCCGGGCTTCCGGCCATCCAGGTGGCGGGAGTAATTCTCGATGCCGGTGCAGTAGCCCATCTCTTCAATCATTTCCAGGTCAAACCGGGTCCGCTCCTTCAGCCGCTGCTCTTCGAGCAGCTTGTTCTGCGCGTGCAGCTCCACCAGCCGGGCCTTGAGCTCCAGGCGGATGGAGCGGACCGCCGCCTCGAGGCGCTCCTTGCCGGTCACGTAATGGCTGTTGGGGTAGATGGGGATTTTATTGAGCTTGCGCAGGACCTTGCCGCGCAGCGGATCGATCTCCGAGATGCCGTCCACCGTATCGCCGAAGAACTCCACCCGGATGGCCCGGTCTTCCTCATAGGCGGGGAATATTTCCACCACGTCCCCCCGCACCCGGAAGGTTCCCCGGCTGAAGTCATAGTCATTGCGCTCGTACTGTATCTCCACCAGCCGCGCCAGCACCTCGTCCCGCGAGACCTCCGCCTGCCGCTGGAAGAGCACCAGCATGTTCCGGTACTCCTCGGGCGAACCCAGCCCGTAGATGCAGGAAACACTGGCCACGATGATAACGTCCCTGCGCTCGAACAGAGAGTGGGTGGCGGCGTGCCGCATCTTGTCGATGGTGTCGTTTATGGAAGCGTCTTTGGCGATGTAGGTGTCGGTGGTGGGGAGGTATGCTTCAGGCTGGTAATAATCATAATAGCTGACAAAAAACTCAACCGCGTTCTCGGGAAAGAGTTCCTTGAACTCCCCGTAGAGCTGCGCGGCCAGGGTCTTGTTGGGGGCAATGACCAGGGTCGGCCGCTGCACCTGTTCAACCACTTTGGCCATGGTAAAGGTCTTGCCCGAGCCGGTCACGCCCAGGAGCACCTGGTGCCGGTCTCCGCGCTCGAGGCCCCTGCTCAGCTGTGCGATGGCCTGCGGCTGATCTCCCTGGGGAGTAAAGGAAGAGACGATGGTAAACGGAGGCATAGTCCTGAAGGGAAATGACAAAGTTCAAAGCTTGAATGAGCAATGTCAAATGCCAAAGTTCAAAAGGAGCGATTTAGACATTTGGATTTTGTCATTCCTTTGAACTTTGATCTTTGGCCTTTGGCATTTCAGTATCACGTCTTCACTTTCCAGGTTGTCCCCTGCGGGCCGTCCTCCAGGACGATGCCCTTGCCCAGGAGTTCATCACGGATCTCGTCGGCCCGTTTCCAATTCTTCTGCGCCCGCGCGGCCTTTCGCTCTTCAATGTAGTGACGGATCTGCTCCTCGCTCAATGCCACATCCTTCATGCCCTCATCCTGCTTCTGCTTAAAATATTCCGCCGGATCCGCGGTCAGGATGCCGAGCGTCGCTCCCAGCCTCGTGAAGGTCGCACATCCCTCATCCAGTAGCTTCGGGGGAAAACCGGCGGTTGCGCCCTGCCGGGCCTCGGCGATGAGCCGGTTGAGGTCGCGGGTGGCGCGCTGCAGCACGCCCAAGGCGGCAGCGGAATTAAAATCATCGTCCATGGCCTTTTCGAACTGCTCCGGCAGGGACCGCACAATCTCCTCCATCGCCGCCGCGTTCGAAGCCGGCGCTCCCGCAGCTTCACCCTGCATTTCCTTCAGGTCCTTGAGCAGCGCGTACAGGCGGTCAAGGGCCTGCTGCGCCTCGCGCAGGCTCTGCTCGGAAAAATCCACCGGGCTGCGATAATGATTGGAGAGCAAAAACAGCCGCACCGCTTCGGGATGACAGTAGCCCAGAATATCCCGGATGGTGGAAAAATTCTTCAGGGACTTGGACATTTTCTCCTGGTTGATGGTGACAAATCCGTTGTGTATCCAGTAGCGGACAAACGGTTTCCCGGTAGCGCCCTCCGCCTGGGCAATCTCATTTTCGTGGTGGGGAAAAATCAGGTCGGCCCCTCCCCCGTGGATGTCAAAGGTCTCACCAAGAAAGTGCTGCCCCATGGCGGAACACTCAATATGCCAGCCCGGCCTCCCCTTGCCCCAGGGGCACACCCACTCCGGTTCACCCGGCTTGCTCGCCTTCCACAGGGCAAAATCCAGGGGGTCACGCTTCCGGTCATCCACGTCCACCCGGGCGCCCGCCTGAAGCTGCTCGGTGTCTTTCCCGGAGAGCTTTCCATACGGAGCAAACTTGGATACGGCGTAGTACACGTCGCCATCCACTTCATAGCCGTACCCGTTTGCCATCAGCCGCTCTATGAGCCGAATCATTTCCGCGATATGCTCGGTTGCCCGCGGGGTATGCGACGGCGTCTCCACATTCAGCGCCGCCATGTCCCGGTCGTACTCGGCTATGTAGCGTTCGGCAATCTCCCGGGCGCTCACCCCTTCCTGGTTGGCCTTGTTGATAATCTTGTCATCCACATCGGTATAATTCCTCACGTAGGTGACATCGTATCCCTTGTACTTCAAGTACCGGAAAATAACGTCAAACACAATCGCCGCCCGCGCATGCCCGATGTGCGAAAGGTCGTACACGGTCACCCCGCATACATACATCCCCACCTTTCCTTCTTTGAGCGGCTGAAAGGGTTCCTTCTTGCCGGTCATGGTGTTGTAAATGGTAAGTGCCATCAATGTGTCCTCTGGAAATTACTAGTTATGATATAAGTGACACAAGATAAATCCGAAGCAATAATGAAAATGCAAAGTATCCTTCAAAGAAAAGTCAGATCCTTCGTTTCACTCAGGGTGACAAACCAAGCAACCATGCCATTCTGAGCGCAGCGAAGAATCTCGTCTTTTTGTTCAGGACAGACTCCGCAAAGAGTTTTCTTCTAACCGGTTCAACTCTACTCAACCGCCTTCATCAACACCACCGCGTGGGCGGCAATGCCTTCGCCCCGCCCGATGGGACCCAGCCCTTCAGCGGTGGTGGCCTTAATACTGACCCGGTCGGAGGCAATGCGTGCGACTTTCGCAATGTTCTCCCGCATGGCGCCGGTGTAGGCGGCGATTTTCGGCCGCTCCGCCACCAGCGAAACATCGACATTGCCGACCGCATAGCCCTTTTCCCCGGCCATGCGCACCACCCTGCTCAAAAGCTCCAGGCCGGCAATGTCCTTAAACCGGCCGTCCGTATCCGGAAAGTGCACCCCGATATCGCCCAGAGCCAGGGCGCCCAGAATCGCGTCGCAGACCGCGTGCAGCAGCACATCCGCGTCCGAGTGGCCGTCAAGCCCCTCCGCGAAGGGTATATGCGCCCCGCCCAGCATGAGCTTTCTCCCGGCAACCAGCCGGTGCACATCGTAGCCATAGCCAATTCGCAGGGGCATGTTATATGGCCTTTAAGTGATTTTACCGTTTGCAGTTTTCGGGGATCAAATACGGGGGGATCAAATCCGAAGCACGAAATCCTAAATCCCAAACAAATTCTAATGACCAAAATTCAAAGAGAGGCAAATTTAAAAATCAATTGTATGCCGGAGTTTGGAACATTTAAAATTTGAATTTTGGATTTGTTGAGGATTTCGTGTTTCGGATTTCGGATTTGTCCCTCCTGCCTGTATCATTCATCATTTCTACAGCATCACCCTCATCCTTCTCTTCAATATCATCTCCCCGATCGCCAGGTCCTCCGGCGTGGTTATTTTAATGTTGTCGTACGAGCCTTCCACAACCTTGACCGGCAGGCCCAGCCGCTCCACCAGCGCCGCGTCATCGGTGGCGTAAAAGCCGTTCCGCATCGCCTGCCGGTACGCCTCCAGCACGATGGCCCGCTTGAATGTCTGCGGGGTCTGCACAAGAAAGACGCCCGCCCGGTCGGGTGTCTTCAGCACCTGCTTGTGCGCGGAAACCAGTTTCACCGTATCCTTGGCCGGCACCCCGACAATGCTTGCACCACAGTCAATCGCCCCCTGAACCGCGCGCGCCAGAATCTCCTGGGTGACAAAAGGGCGCACCCCGTCATGCACCATGACCAGGTCGCAGTCATCGGCAATCGTTGTAAGCCCCTCCCATACCGAATCCTGGCGCTTCACGCCTCCGGCAAGCACCCTGCTCACCTTGGCCAGCCCGCCCGCCCGGACCACTGATGACCGGGCGTGTTCAATCTCGCCTTGCTCCACAAGGAGGATCACTTCATCAACCAGCGGGCACTCCTCAAGCGCCTGGAGGGTATGGAGCAAAATGGGTTTTCCATCCAGCAACAGATAGGGCTTGCTCCGTGCGGCGTCCATTCGCTTCCCCTGCCCGGCGGCAGGAATGAGGGCAGTGCATTTCATCCGCGTTTACCCGTCACGGTTGGCTGTATAATCATCCGGCATAATCCGCCGACTTCCTGCTCTTAAGCTCGGTAAAAATCATTCTTCCCGCCGTTGTCTGCAGAACGCTGGTGACGGTAACATCGGCATTTTTGCCCATGAACCTTCTTCCGTTTTCCACCACCACCATGGTGCCGTCATCAAGGTAGGCCACACCCTGGCCCTGCTCTTTTCCTTCCCGCTGAATGTGGACATTCATCAGCTCTCCGGGGAGCACCACCGGCCGCAAGGCCGTGGCCAGCTGATTGACGTTGAGCACCGGGATACCCTGCAGTTCCGCCACTTTGTTGAGATTGAAATCATTGGTAATTATCTTGCCTTCCATCTTTTTTGCCAGGACGATCAGCTTGGCATCCACCTCTTTGATCTTGGGGAAATCCTGGTCAACAATTTTGACTTCCACATCCACCTGCTTTTGAATCTTGTTCAGGATGTCAAGCCCCCTTTTTCCCCGGTTGCGCCGCAGCGCGTCTGAAGAATCGGCAATGTAGATGAGCTCCTGCAGCACAAACTGCGGGATGATCAACGTGCCCTCAACAAAACCGGTTTCAAAAATATCCGCAATTCGCCCGTCGATGATGGCGCTCGTATCCATGATCTTGATGTTCTGATTCCCGCCCGCTCCCCGCAACCCGCCGGACCTTGTTTTTACCAGCTCATCCGCCTTGCCGATCCCTATGGTCAGTCCCAGGAAGCCCAGCAGGACATTCAGCATAAGATAGACGGCGACGCTGACGAGCGCGTTTCCCGGATAGCGAAAAAGAAGTGCAAAGGAAGAAAGATTGGCCAGTACCAGGCCGGTGGCGCAACCCGCGACACCTCCCACAACTACCTTTAAAGGGGTCTTTCTGACCGTAAGCTCAACGAGCATGGTCATTGTCGCCAGGACAATCCCCGCCAGTCCGCCCAACCAAGCGAGGGTTGCCGTACCGAACAGGCCCCAGAAAAGAAAAGAACCGACCGCGGCGGCACACATAGCCAGAACGCATCTCAATAGTATCATCGTGTTCACCTCCTTTCATCTGTTCTGAAAAACCAACATGGTGTCAATGCAATGGGCGGCGCACTACCTCGGACGCCGCCAAGTCTTCCCTACCCGCAAGTGCTCCGCCGATTATATAAACTATGGGAAAATATCCTGCGTTCGCGAGGAATAACTTCATCTTTTTGAAGAGCCGGGTGCGAGAGGAAAGCAGAGGTTTCGATTCGGGTGAGGGGCAAGGCTTCAGTAGTCAAAAATCTTTTTCAGCTCTTTTTCAATTGACTTCTCGGAGCTGTTCTTCACGATGGACAGCTCTTTTATCAACAGGTTACGCGCCGTGTCCAGCATCCTGCGTTCGCCGAACGAAAGGTCTTTGTCCAGCCTCAGCAGGAATAGATCGCGCAACACGCCGGCAACTTCAAAAATGGACCCGGTTTTGATTTTCTCAACGTACTCGCGGTATCTCCGGTTCCAGGTCTGCGAATCAATCTCGATGTCTTTCTTTTTTAAGATCTTGTAAACCTTGGCAACCTGGCTCTCGGATATTACCTCCCTGAGCCCAACGGAATCAGCGTTCTTGGTGGGAATCATGATGGTCATACCGTTGCTCAACACCCGTAGAACATAGAAAGTGTGCTTATCGCCTGATATTTCTTTGCTTTCTATGGACTCGATAACACCCACGCCGTGAGTTGGATAAACCGCCATATCACCAACTTTGAACACCCCGATTTTCCTCCTTACCAATATAAGATTCTTACGTGCTTATGTCTGAGAGTTTTTCTCTCGGGCATGTTTAAGACCGGCAGGAGCGGCTTTCAGCCGCGAATGCATCGCGCCTAAAGGCGCTCCTACCGACATTCCAGATATCTTTGGGCCAGGATTTAGATAATACCTTATTCGCCGCTAATTATACACGCAACCGGCTTTTTTAGCAACCAAAATTATTATTAATCAATAATAACCTTTTTTACGGGATGGATCATCGTGCAAGAACGGCACTTCGGAAATAAATGTTTTTATAAATCAAAGGATAGCGCAGACAAGGAGGGATATAAAAGTCCACACCCCGCGATGACCTTCCATAATAAACGGGCGCAACACGATACAACCCGCCCCTTGAGCAATCCGCCCGCGAAGAGGATTTATAAAAGAAAAAACCGCCCCAGGGGCGGTTTCGACAGAACTATCTGTTATAATAAAAAATTATATTAATCAACTACATAAACATCTCAATCGATTCCCTGGCAAGCTGGAGATAGCGGGAGGGAAGAATGCCCATGTGCAGGGTGAAAAACGCGGTGATGATCAGCGCGAGCATCATCGGGAGCGAAAAGGGAAGCGCGCCAACCTCCTTCACCGGATCTCTCATGTACATGACCACGGTTACCCGGAGATAGTAATAAACGGCGATGAGGCTGTTGAGGACTCCGATGATGGTAAGCCAGATAAACCCCTGCTTGACCGCCGCGCTGAAAATATAAAACTTGCCGATGAAACCGGCGAGCGGTGGAATGCCGGCCAGTGAAAACATAAAGACCGCCATGGCCGCCGACAGCCAGGGATATTTGAAACCCGCCCCGGCATAGTCGGTGACCAGGATGTTCTCCTCCCCGCGCTTTCCGTAGAGGATAACAATGGCAAATGCCCCCAGGTTCATGAGGGTGTAGGCCATCAGATAATAGATAATGCTGGTGGTTGCCAGGCTTCCCCCCGCGGTCATCGCCACCAGGATATAGCCGGCATGGGCGATGCTGGAGTAGGCGAGCATACGCTTGATGTTTTCCTGGCTTATGGCCAGCAGATTGCCCAGGGTCATGGTCACAACCGAGAGCGTCCAGAAAATCATGGTCC
Organism: uncultured Thermodesulfobacteriota bacterium; assembly: GCA_964459295.1. Taxonomy (GTDB): domain Bacteria; phylum Desulfobacterota; class WTBG01; order WTBG01; family WTBG01; genus CAZWCD01. The sequence continues at coordinate 3,570 of CAYWLT010000061.1, read as the reverse complement.
AGTCCGGTCTCAGCGATGCGAACGCGGAGAGAAACACCCGCAGGAAGGCGGAGAAGGCAGCCGCCTTGACCCCCACCGACATGAAGGCGGTGACGGAGGTCGGCGCCCCCTCGTACACATCGGGGGTCCACATGTGGAAGGGCACCAGCGCCACCTTGAAGCCGAATCCCACCAGGAGCAGTCCCATTGCCGCGAGCACCAGGGGATTGGAGGCAAGCAGCGGCGTATTTTGAATATAAGCGGCGATGGCCGGGAGCCGGGTGGTGCCGGTCGCGCCGTAGATGAAGGCAATGCCGTAAAGGAGAAAGGCGCTGGAAAACGCGCCGAGCAGAAAATATTTCAGCGCGGCCTCGTTCGACTTGATGCTGGACCGTAAAAATCCCACCAGCACGTACACCGAGACCGAAAGCGTTTCAAGGCCGAGAAACACGATCATCAGGTCGTTGGCCTTGGCCATGAGCATCATCCCCACCGTAGCCAGCAGGATCAGCGCGTAAAACTCCCCGTAATTGATCCCCTCCTGGCGGATATAGGCGACCGACATGAGCACGGTGATGAACGCCGCAACGGCGAAGAGGGCGGTAAAAAAGAGGCTGAAGCGGTCCACCACGATCATGGCGTTAAACGCGTGCTCGGAAACACCGTCCGCCCATATACCGGCCGAGGCGATGAATGAAGTGGCCAGCCCGAGCAGCGTCACCCATGCCAGGGGGGTCTTGTTATCCCTGCCCAGGGCAAGGTCGGTGAGCAGCACCACCAGGGCGGTGACCACCACCATCAGTTCGGGCAGCACCGCCCGCAGGTTGATCAGCGGAAGAACTATCGGTTCCATCATCGAACTCCTGTCCTCTCATGCCGCGCATCGGCGCCGCTGGAGGCCATCCTCATCCCTTCGGCGCCGCGCTGTGACGTTTTCGATTCCACCTGGCTAATCAGGTGCTTGACCGAGGCGTCCATCCGGGACAAAAACGGCCGGGGATAGACGCCGATCTGAATGATAAAGAACACCAGCGGGAGCAGCACGCACACCTCCCGCAGCGAAAGGTCCTTAAGCTTCATATTGGCTTCCCTGGTCACCTCTCCGAACATCACCCGCTGGAACATCCACAGCATGTAGACCGCGGCGAAAATAACCCCGAGGGCGGCAAACACCGCGTAGGCGGCATTCGCCCGGAACGCGCCGAGCAGGATGAGGAACTCCCCCACGAACCCGTTGAGCCCCGGCAACCCCACCGACGACAGGGTGACGATCATGAAGAAGGTGGCAAAAACCGGCATCACCCTGGAAAGTCCGCCGAACTCCTCGATGAGGCGGGTGTGGCGGCGCTCATAAATCATCCCCACGATGAGAAAGAGGGCGCCGGTCGAGAAACCGTGATTGAGCATCTGAAGGATGCCGCCCTCCAGGCCCTGTATGTTGAGGGCGAAGATGCCCAGCACCACGAACCCCAGATGGCTCACGCTGGAAAATGCGATCAACCGCTTCAGGTCCTTCTGCACGATACAGACCAGCGCGCCGTACACGATGCCGATGATTGCCAGGATGGACATGAGCGGGACAAAGGCAAGGGTGGCCTCGGCAAAGAGGGGGAGGTTGAAGCGCAGAAATCCGTAGGTTCCCATCTTCAGCAGCACCGCCGCCAGGAGCACGCTTCCCACCGTCGGCGCCTCGGTATGGGCGTCGGGCAGCCAGGTGTGAAAGGGAAACATGGGCACCTTGATGGCAAAGGCCAGGGCGAAGGCCAGAAACAGCCAGATCTGAATCCCGTAGGGAATGGAGAGTTTGTACAGGTCCTCGAGCAGGAAGGTGTAAGTTCCGGTGACGCTGTGGTTGTAAAAGTAGAGCACCAGGATGGCCACCAGCATCAGCAGGCTGCCGAACATGGTGAAGAGAAAGAACTTGACCGCCGCGTAAATCCGGCGGGCCGGCGCACCCCATACCCCGATGAGCAGGTACATGGGGATGAGCATCACCTCCCAGAATATGTAGAAGAGAAACAGGTCCAGCGAGACAAAAACCCCGATGACTCCCGTCTCCAGTAACAGCAGGCAGATCATGAACCCCTTCACCTTCTCCTGGATCTCCTTCCAGCAGGCAATGACCGAGAGGGCGGTTAAAAAAGTGGTCAGCAGCACCAGGAAGAGGCTGATGCCGTCAATGCCCAGGTGGTAGCTGATGCCGTATTCTTCTACCCAGGGGAAGGTGGTGGTGAACTGAAATTCGTGGGTGGTGCTGTCGAAGGCCCGGTAGAGAAGAAGGGAAACGAGAAAATTCACCAGCGCCGTCAGGAAGGTTATGCCCTTGATCACGCCGGGCTTGTCCTTGCTGACGCCGGCTATGAGCAGAATCCCCGCCAAGGGCAGAAAAATCAAAACCGAGAGGATATCAAAACCGATACACGTCATGGTTACCCCTTTTCCCTCACATTATTTCATGATCACGTAGAGGATGATCGCCAGGCCAAACAGGATGGAGAGGGCATAGCTCTGCACCCGTCCCGTCTGGACGTACTTGAGCAGGCCGCTGGTTTTCCTCACCAGCGCGGCGGATCCGTTCACCAGCGCCCCGTCCACTACCTGCTCATCAAGCCCCTTCCAGAGGAAGGTGGAGATGCTTTTAAGGGGCGAGACCACCAGCGCGTCGTAGATTTCATCTACAAAGTACTTGTTGCTGAGCAGGTGATAATAGCCCTTGAAGCGCCCGGCGATCTTGTCAGGCAGTTCCGGTCGCCGGATATACAGATAGTAGGCGGTTATGATTCCGGCGAGGCCGATGGCCACCGAAACCCCCATCATCAGCAGCTCCAGGCCGGCGGAATGATGCGCGAGCGGCTCCGCGGCGGCCGCCCCTTCAGAAGCAAAGGCCAGCCCCGCATGCACCTGTTGCGCCACCTGCGCCGCGTGCCCGGCCATGACCGGGGCGAGAAAATCATGGATACGGTTCCATCCCGGCACCAGGGGAATTCCCACCAGTCCGCCCACCACCGACAGCGCCGCCAGGATCAGCAGGGGAACGGTCATCACCGGAGGGGACTCATGCACATGGCGCTCAACCTCCGGTTCCATACGCGATGTTCCGTAAAAGGTCATGAAGACGGCGCGAAACATGTAGAAGGCGGTGATGAAGGCGGCAAAGGCGGCAACCGCCCAGAGCAGGAAGCTTTTCTGGAATGCATTCCAGAGAATCTCATCCTTGCTGAAAAATCCGGCGAAGGGCGGCATGCCCGCGATGGCCAGGCAGCCGATGAAAAAGGTCAGGTAGGTCACAGGCAGCCGGGACTTCAGACCCCCCATTTTTCTCATGTCCAGCTCGCCGGACAGGGCATGCATGACGCTTCCGGCGCAGAGGAACAGCAACGCCTTGAAAAAGGCGTGGGTCATCAGGTGGAAGATACCGGCGGCAAACGACCCCACCCCGCAGGCGACAAACATGTATCCCAGCTGGCTGATGGTGGAGTAGGCCAGGACCCGATTGATATCGTTGGCGGCAATGGCGATGGAGGCGGTAAAGATCGCGGTAAGCGCCCCGATGACCGCCACCACCCCCATGGACAGGGGCGCAAGCATATA
>CAYWLT010000060.1:0-12791 GCA_964459295.1 uncultured Thermodesulfobacteriota bacterium | reverse complement strand
GAGACTTGCTTTTCAACATAGAAGAATGACACAGTGAAGGGCTCAGAATGACAAAGCGAAGGGTTCAGAATGACAAACTTAATATATCCTTAATTATGACACAGTCTCCAAGGGGCGAGGGGGTAAATTGGTTCGGTCTTACTTTTAGAAAAAGAAAAAAACAAATCATTTACCGCTTCCCAACGTGGGTACGGAGGTTAATAAGAATCCCTCTCTCCACCGGGGGAGAGGTTTACCCGCCTCTGGCGGCACCGAAGGCGACCAGGGGTTAGGGGGTATAAACTATTTTTAATCAAGGTAATTTGTGGATTTCACCCTAGCAGCTTTTGGCTTACCGTACAAGGGGATTCATTGGGACTTGTCAATGCGATTCTCCTGAGGTAATATGCAGGCATCGCGGATAACTCTCAAGAAAGGAGGTGCTGGCCGTGAAGAAAATTATAGGAAGAAAAACAGTTGCAATGGTCGTGTCGCTCATACTTATTTTTACGGTCGGATTTGGTAGAATGTCGCTTGCGCAGGAAAACGCTGAGAAGGAAGTATGCCCCAAGCCGTATATAAAGCTTCTTAAGCCCCAGCTTGCCAAAGTGGGACAGCAGATTGCCATCCGGGGGCACAGGTTCGGGGATAAACAGGATGACGGAGAGGTAATTTTCTCTCCCGGCATAAGCGGCAACGTCATTGGCTGGACAAACAGCAGAATAACGGTGGAAGTTCCGGCAGGGGCGAAAACGGGTCCAGTGGCGGTTCAAACCAAATGCGCGGAAAGCAACACTCATATACTCAATATAGAAGCGGACAGCGGCGGGGAGAAAAAGTAAAGGCGGGTTTTATCTTTTCAATGCTTCGTCAAGAAGGAATTCTTTGATCATCTTATCCGCGACCTCCCGGGCATTCACCTGGTATTCCCCGGAGGTAATCATCTTTTTCAGCGGGGCAACTTTTCCCTCGCGGATATCGGGCGAATTCTCCACCGCTTCCCGGATCTTTTGCATATCGTAGGTTTGCCCGGAATCCATTACGCTCTTATCAGCCCCTTCTTCAGTCTTACCCTGCGCCCGGTCCTCAACCCTGTGCTGCGGTTCGAAGACCATCTCCCGGTTGTTTTCCGGATCCGGCATATCCCCCGAGTGCTTCATCAGGCATCCATGGTGGATTTACGCTGCTGCTGGTATATTTATAGCAGATTTCTAAAAAAAATCAATCCGGAATTCGTCCGGCAACGCAGGACATAACTGAATGGCTTTCAATTTTTCCCCTTGCCGTCCTGCACATTGAAAAGAAAGTTGAGGATATCGCCGTCCCGCACCTGGTAGTCCTTTCCTTTCAGCGACAGCCTGCCCGCTTCCTTGACCTTTTGCTCACTCCCGCAGGCGATCAGATCGTCATAGCGCATGTGTTCCGCGCGGATGAAACCGCGCTCGATGTCGGAGTGGATGGCGCCACCGGCCTGCGGGGCAAGGGCGTTGCCGGGAACAGTCCACGCCCGCACCTCGTCTTCCCCGACGGTGAAAAAGGAAATGCGGTTAAGCGCTTCATAGCTCAGCCGGGTTATTTTTTCCAGCGCCGAGCGGGTGATTCCCAATTCACTGCAGAATGTCATCCGCTCCTCATCGCTCTCAATGACAGCCAGCTCCTCCTCTATTTTCAGGGAAACCTGCACGCAGTGTATCCCGTCATCGCTGCTGGCGGCTTCCACCCGCTGCAGGAGCGCGTCGGAGGCGAGGTCGTTTTCATGCACGTTGAGCGCCACAATCATGTTCTTGCGGGTGAGCAGGGGATAGGCGTTCAGCACCTTCTTATCCTCCTCGCTGAGCGGCATCAGCCGCAGCGGTTTTTCACCGTTTAAGTGTTCCACCACTGAGCGCATGAGCTGCAGCTCCTTTTCCCGGGCCGGCTCGTTTTTCCGCTTGAGCTCTTTTTCCAGCCGCTCAATCCGTCCCTCGCTGAAAATCAGGTCGGCGAGCAGAAGCTCTGAATGGACGTAGCGGATATCGCGGAGGGGATCGACCGTGGTGTCAACATGAAAAACCGCCTCGTCGTCAAAGGCGCGGACAACGTGGCAGATGGCATCCACCGCGCTGATGGCTTTCAGCGTCTCCCGGTTTTCCTCGGAGTTTTTTGAAAGCCGGGGCAGCAGCAGGTACTTGATCAGCGCCGGTGTCACCGTCCGGGGATTGTACCTGGCTGCGAGTTCAAGCAGCCGGTCATCATGGACTTTCGAAAGGCCGACGTTGGGTTTTTTGGCCTCCCGCCCGTCCGTTGAGATGCCGTGGGTCAGCAGCCTAAATAATGTTTTTTTGCCGGTTTGGGGCAATCCTATAATGCCGATTTCCATACCCTTCTGCTCCTACGTTTTAATATCCTGCCGGATTAATATAATTATTCCTGCGTGACATCGGCAAAACAAGATCCTTCGTTGCACTTAGGATGACAAGCCAAGTGCATTCTGCTTTCCATTACAATTCCTTATCTTGTCAGTCTGAGCGCAGCGAAGAATCTCATTCTTTTGTTCAGTGTCACCGGCATATAGAAAAAGAGGCTAAAGTCCCACTACACTCGACTTTAACCTCCCGATGCCGTGTTGCTTGATGGCACGAACTGAACCGGTAGTGCCGAATTGCAGTTGCAAACAAAAACCAGTAATAAATTGGGGGTGTTTCTACCATAGTTGAAGTGTTGTGTCAAGTAGGAGGAAACCATTAAAATTCTAGCCAAAGATATTTGAAATTTCGCTAGGAGCGCCTTTAGGTGCGATGTATTCGCGGTTTAAAGCCGCTCCTGCCGGTTACCGATATTTCTGAGGGAAAAGCTCTTGGCTTTGAACCTGTAATATTCTAAATTTATTGAGTTGTTCCACATGTCTCATGGTTAGCGCTCCAGCATCATAATCCGGATGAAGTGATAGGTCTTATCTATCTAATTATAAACTAGATTTAAGGTATTTCCTCATCATAATTATCTCCTGCGGCGAGGTGGCGAAAATCAATATTTTCATGCATGGGGGTGTTCCGAAGGGACATGGAGGTTTAACAAGAAAATAATGGCTGACAAGCAGAGGCGACCGGTCGCCTTTACTTGGGGATAAGGCATACGGGGAGGGATGCGCTCCGTCACCTCCGAATAGGGTGCGGCGTATTGCAATAGGCCCCTGTATTTCTGAAATAACCATTGACATTAGATATGCCATAAGATAAATCATAATTCCGTCTGTGACATAAAGCGCCGCAAAGGAAAGATGGTGAAAATCCATCACTGCCCCGCAGCTGTAAGTGGGGACGAAATCTCCCGGAATGAGCCACTGCCGTAGCAGGTGACGGCGGGAAGGAGGGAGAGAGTAGGATGATCCACGAGTCAGAAAACCTTACCAGCAGATGATCATGCTTCCGAGGGGAAGATGACTGGTTGTAGGATCCTTGCCATACAACACCCTTTCCCTCTTCTTAGGAAAGGGTGTTTTTGTCGCTTGACAACCTGAGTGCATCACCTTGCAGCAGAACTGCGGTGAGTCAAATGCTTGAAAAAATCTCCTCCCCCTTGAGAGACTGTGTCACAATGTCATTCGGAGGCAGCAGCCGAAGAATCTCCATTTTCAACTCATTGACTCCATGGAGATTCTTCACGGAGTTTATCCTGAGCAAAAAACGGAGATTCTTCGCGCAGCCTGCCCTGAGCGACAAATGGAGATTCTTCGCTCCGCTCAGAATGACACAGTGAAGGGCTCAGAATGACAAGCGAAGGGTTCAGAATGACAAACATGAGATTTTCCTCATTATGACACAGTCTCCCAGGGGGAGGATTAAGGTGGGGGTGACATGGTCATTTCCCCCTCACCCTAGCCTCTCCCGCCAGGGGAGAGGGGATATCATTCAGCCTCACAGTGACGCCGAGGAATACGCTGGCATCTTTTTATAAACGATAAGGACAATTCGATCAGACGCGAAAAATCATGACCATTCCCGTACGCCTCTTTGTACTGGGTGTTAATCACCGGACGGCCCCGCTCTCCGTCAGGGAGAAGCTTTCGTTTTCTTCGGCGAAGCTGCAGGATGCCCTGGACCGCCTCAAATGCTGCCGGGACGTTGAGGGCGGAGCCATTCTCTCCACCTGCAACCGGTCGGAGGTGTACATTACCAGCCGCTCTCCCCGCTTCAACGGTGAACAAATCAAGCGGTTTATCAGTGAAGTGCACCGGATTGACCCCGGCGATTTTGCCGGCAGCTTCTACTCATTTGAAAACAAGGCGGTCATCGAGCACCTCTACCGGGTGTCCGCCGGCCTCGACTCGCAGCTTCTTGGTGAAAATGAAATCCTCGGGCAGGTGAAGCACGCCTATGATGAAGCGCGTTCGGCCAGGGCGAGCGACCCGCTCATTGAGCGGGTTTTTGACGGCGCCATTAAAATGGGGAGAAAGGTGCGGCGGGAGACCGCCATCAGCCGGGGCAGCACGTCTTTGAGCAGCATGGCCATAAAGCTGGCTGAGAAGAAAGCGGACCTGCAGCGCCAGACCATTCTCCTGGTGGGCGTCAACAAGATCAACGAGCAGATCGCCCAGTATCTCCGCGAGCGCGGGATACGCACGGTGATTGTTGCCAACCGCACCTATGATAAAGCCGCCGCCATTGCCCAGTACCTCGGAGGCCGGGCGATTCATTTCGATGAGTTCAAGCGCGAGCTGCACCAGGTGGACATCATCATCAGCTCAACCGCCGCTCCCCATGCCATCCTGAGAAAGGACGAGGTGGAGGCATCGATGAGGAAAAGGAAGCGGCCGCTGCTCATCATTGACATGGCGGTGCCGCGGGATGTGGAACCAGACATCGGCACCCTCGAGGACGTCACCCTGTACAGCCTTGAAGATTTCAACCAGATCATTGAGGAGAACCTCGGTAGGAAAAGGCAGGAGGCTCACAAGGCTGAATCTCTCATCAGACAGGCCCTCGCACAGATCGATCTCAATGAACTCTCGCGCCCGTAACCGTCGTTCCCGGCAGATGTACCGGCAATCGCTTCGGATCCTGCCCGGCGGTGTGAACAGCCCGGTGCGGGACTTCCGTGCAGTCGGGGGCAATCCGGTTTTTATCGCTCGCGCAAAAGGCGCCTATCTCTTCGACGTCGACGGCAACCGCTACCTTGATTACGTGGGTTCCTGGGGGCCGGCCATCGTCGGTCATGCCCATCCCCGGGTGGTGAAAAAGGTTCGGGAAGCGGCTGCTGAAGGAATGAGTTTCGGTGCGGCCACCGAGAGGGAGCTTGTCCTTGCCCGCCATATTCGCAGCGGTTTTCCCGCCATGGAAAAGCTGCGGCTGGTTAATTCGGGTACGGAAGCGGCCATGTCGGCCATCCGGCTGGCGCGCGCCTACACCGGGAAAAACCGGGTTGTAAAGTTCGACGGCTGCTATCATGGTCATTCCGACAGCTTCCTGGTGAAGGCCGGCTCCGGTTCGATGACCTTCGGCGTAGCCGACAGCGCAGGAGTGACGCCGCGGGTTGCGCAGGATACCATCAGCATACCCTTCAATGACGGAGAGGCGGTAGAAAAAATATTTCAACGAAACGGAAAGAACATTGCGGCACTGATAGTGGAACCCGTCCCGGCCAACATGGGTCTGGTGCTTCCGGAACCCGGCTTTCTGCGGCTGCTGCGGGAGGTTACCAGCCACTACGGATCGCTGCTCATTTTTGACGAGGTCATCAGCGGCTTCCGGGTCTGCTTCGGCGGGGCGCAGCATTGGTATGGTGTTACTCCCGATCTTACCTGCCTGGGAAAGATTGTCGGCGGGGGAATGCCCATAGGCGCGTACGGCGGCAGCAACGAGGCCATGGAGCTTGTTGCCCCCCTGGGCCCGGTGTACCAGGCAGGCACGCTTTCCGGGAACCCGCTGGCAACCGCTGCCGGGATTGAGACGCTGACCATACTGTCACAATCGAAAGACGCCTATGAAAAAATCGAAGACATCACCACAACGCTCTGCAAGGGCTTGGGAGAAATAATCAGCAGGCGCGGGGTGCCTGCCCGGATCGCGCAACTGGGTTCCTTGTTTACCCTCTTTTTTTCGAAGAAGCAGGTGAAGGACTACCGGCAGGCGATGCGCTGTGACCTGCAATCATTCGCCCGCTATTTCCGGGCAATGCTGAAGGGCGGCATTTATATTCCTCCCTCGCAATTCGAGACCAATTTCGTGTCCATGGCCCACACCCGGAAAGACATTGCCGTAACCCTTGAAGTGATGGATCGGGCGTTTCGTTCGATTCGAAAATAGATCCATGATGCCCCCTCACCTAACCCCTGGTCGCCTTCGGCGCCGCCGGAGGCGGGTAAACCTCTCCCCGGAGGGTAGAGGGAACTTTTTTAACCTCCGCTCCCTTGGAGACTGTGTCATAATGTCATTCTGAGGCTGCAGCCGAAGAATCTCCATTTTTAACTCGTTGATTAAATGAGATTCTTCACAGAGTTTATCCTGAGCAAACAAGGAGATTCTTCGCGCAGCCTGCCCTGAGCGACAAATGGAGATTCTTCGCGGAGCCTGCCCTGAGCAAACAAGGAGATTCTTCGCGGAGCCTGCCCTGAGCAAACAAGGAGATTCTTCGCTCCGCTCAGAATGACCGGCGAAGGGTTCAGAATGACAAACATGAGATTTTCCTCATTATGACACAGTCTCGAAGGGTAGAGGAAACTTTTAAACCCCATCTCCCCGTCGGGGAGATGGATGGGGTTAGGGTAATCCTAGTTGATATAGGGTTTTAGTTGATGCATCAGTGTCCGGTTAATGTCCGCTTCTATGATAACCCCCGTGTCGACATAGGTGGTGGCAATGATGGTGCCCCCCTGCACGATGCGGCTGATGGCTTCCCAGGCCTCGAAGGGGATGGTCAGCCTGACCCGGGTGCGGGCGGGCATGAGCAGGCGACCGATCATGGCGCACAGGGCGTCCACCCCTTCACCGCTGGCCGCCGAGATGCCGACGCCGTGCTCCACCTTTCTTTCCCACCGCTGCAGCAGGGCGCGCTCGGCCAGGAGGTCGATTTTATTGAAGGCGTGGATGACGGTTCCCGGAGGCATGTCGATTTCCGCCAGCACCCGGTTCACCGCGTCGATCTGCGTTTCGCAATGAGGGCTGCTTACATCAATGACGTGGATGAGCAGGTCCGATGCCGTGACCTCTTCCAGGGTTGCCTTGAAGGCGGCAATGAGCTGGTGGGGAAGCTTGTTGATGAACCCGACCGTGTCGGTAATGAACACCTCCTGGCTGCTGCTTAATCGGAGCCTGCCTACCTTGGGGTCCAGCGTGCTGAACAGCTGGTCTTTTGCCGGCACCCGGGTGCGGGAGAGCCGGTTGAGCAGGGTCGATTTGCCTGAGTTGGTGTAGCCGACCAGGGCGACCATGGAGCGGAGGCGCGCCTTCCGGTCCAGGCGGTGGAGCGTTCTCACCCGGCGGACTTTTTCAAGCTCCCGGTTTAATTTGGTAATGCGTTGCTTGATCTTGCGGCGGTCCGCCTCCAGCTTGGTTTCGCCCGGCCCCCTGGTGCCGATGCCGCCGCCCAGCCGTGAAAGGCTCACCCCCTTTCCGGTCAGCCGGGGCAGGGCATAGATGAGCTGGGCGAGTTCCACCTGCAGCTTACCTTCCCGGGAGCGGGCCCGTTGGGCAAAAATGTCCAGGATAAGGGCGGTGCGATCGATGGTTTTGGTTTGAAACAGGGCCTCCAGGTTTCGTTGCTGCGTGGGTGTGAGGTCGTCATCAAAAATAATCACATCCACCGGCTGTGACTGTATGAATGAATGTACCTCTTCCGCCTTGCCCTTTCCCATGAGCAGCGCGGCATCGGTCCTTTTCAGCGATTGGACCATGGTTTTTACGACGCGCGCCCCGGCGGTTTCGGCCAAACGGGACAATTCCTCGAGGGAATCGGCCGCCTCCCATTCCTCGCTGCTTTTCGGTGTTCCTATTAACAGCGCCTTTTCTCTTGTGGTACCGTAATCCATGCAGCTCCGCATCATGCGGTTGATGTCGCGCGACCTATCGGTCGCAGCAACCATAATAGAACAATATCTCAAATATTCAAGAACTTTCTCAGCCGCTCCTCCGCCGCGGCGATTTGTCCGGGCAGGGTGAACCACTCTATTTCAGGGTCCTTGCGGAACCAGGTCAACTGGCGCTTGGCGTATCGTTTGGTGTTGGTCTTGATCAGGCGTATGGCCTCATCCCGGGTTGTTTCACCCCGGATGTAGCTCAGCATCTGCTGGTAGCCCAGGCTCTGAAACGCCTTTATGGCGGGGGCGTATCCTTGGGTGAGCAGCCGCCTCACTTCTTCCTCCAGGCCGGCGCCAATCATGGAATCCACCCGCGCTTCGATGCGGCGGTAGATTTCTCCGCGGTCCCGCATCAGCCCTATTTTCAGGGCGGCGAACGCGGAATCGCTGAAGCGGTGATGTCGCTGGTGTTCGGAAATGGCGGTTCCGGTCAGACGAAACACCTCGAGCGCCCTGATGACCCTGAAGCTGTCGTTCGGGTGTATGCGCGCGGCGGCTACCGGGTCAACCCCGGCAAGCTGTTGATGGAGATGCCATTTGCCCTTTTCCCTCTCCAGCGTTCGGAGCTGCTCCCGCACCCGCATATCGGCTGGAGGGGCGGGGAACAGGCCTTTGAGCAGGGACTGTATGTACAGTCCGGTTCCGCCCACCACCAGCGTCCGCCGGCCGCGCTCCGCCAGTTCCCCGATAATCCGGCGCGCCTCTTCCAGGAAGCGTGCCGCGCTGTAGTCCTCGTCGGGATTCCTGATGTCAATGAGATGGTGGGGGACCAGATTTCGTTCCGCGGGCGTAGGCTTGGCTGAACCTATGTCCATGCCGCGATAAACCTGCATGGAGTCGGCATTGATAATCTCCAGTCCGTACTTCGAGGCCAGCTCCAGGGCAAGCGCTGATTTGCCCACGGCAGTTGGCCCGACGATGACGACCAGAGAAATAGATTCGAGTTTGACCATGGTGCGTGAATGGGATGCGGCCTCGCTGGACTTTCCGGTACGTTGCCGTGATCAAGGGTGAGCGTAATGCTGCAGACGGGTTGCTCAAGGGGAGGGGCTTTTTAAGCCACAACAATTTGTAGGGCAGCTTACGGCATGACCCGGTGCCTTACGACTTCAACCGCAGACGGCAGCATTGCAGAGGCTTCGATATAGGCTGATGCCATGCGGGTCTGTCGGACCAAGTGAGAAAGTCGCTGCCGTTCTACCGGTTCCGAATAATGGTGTTGTGGCTAAAAAGCCCCTCCCCCTGAGCCACATACTATTCAGCAAAGAGTATCAGCCTGCGCCTACTTTTTCAACAGCCGGTTAGTGGCCGGAAAACGCCACCAGGGTAAACAGAGGGTAGCCTTTGAGCTTTTCCCTTCCCTTCAGCTCCGGGAGATCCACGATGAAAGCGCATTCCACAACCGTGCCGCCGGCCATTTCCACCATCTCGCACGCCGCTTTCATGGTGCCGCCGGTCGCGAGAAGGTCGTCGACCATCAGCACCCGCGTGCCCGGGGTGACCGCATCCCGGTGCATTTCGATGGCGTCGGTCCCGTACTCCAGTTGATAATCCCGGCGGTAGGTCGCGGCGGGGAGCTTGCCCGGCTTGCGGATGGGAATGAATCCCGTGCCCAGCAGGCAGGCTATGGCGCCGGCAATGATGAAGCCACGCGCCTCGATGCCCGCCACCACATCGATTTCCATCGGCTGATAGCGGTTTACAAAGGCGTCAATGGTCTGTCGGAAGCCCTGCGCGTCCTTAAGCAGGGTGGTGATGTCGCGAAACATGACACCCTCTTCGGGAAAGTCGGGGATGGTGCGTATCTTTGATTTGATCGTCTCCATGGTCATTTTCATTCTCCTCAAGTTTTCAGGCGATAAGGTAAAGCGCGATCAGCAGGGCGCTCACCAGGTAAACCATCCAGTGCACTTCATTTCCTTTGCCGCATCCCAGCTTGATCGCCGGATAGCTGACGAAACCGATGGCCAGGCCGTTGGAGATGCTGAAGGTGAGGGGCATGGTCACGATGGTGAGGAATGCCGGGATGGCCTCGTCGGGCGCCGCCCAGCGGATCCTGGTAATCGAGCGCATCATCAGGCTGCCGACAACGATCAGGGCCGGCGCGGTTACCGGATGCAGCATGGTCGCGCCGCCCTCCGGCCGGTAGCCGCCGCCGAACATGGTGGCCAGCGGGGAGAAAAAAAGGGCAAGCAACAGCAGCAGGGCGGTGATCACGCTGGCCAACCCGGTCCTTCCCCCTTCCGAGACGCCGGTCGCGCTCTCGATATAGCTGGTCACCGGCGAGGTGCCGCAGAGCGCGCCCAGGGTGGTGCCGACCGCATCGGCGAAGAGCGCCCTGCCGGCGCGGGGCAGTTTGCCGTTTTTCACCAGCCCGGCCTGCTCCCCCACCCCGATCAGGGTTCCGATGGTATCAAACATGTTGAGAAAGAGAATGGTGGCAATGGGCATGATGAAGGCGGCGCTGAGCGCTCCCGCCACATCGAGCCTGAGCCAGGTAGGTGCCATGGATGGTATGGGGCTTACCAGGCCCCGGTATTGAACTATGCCGGTGATGATCCCCAGGATGCCGGTGCACAGGATGCCCAGCAGGATCGCCCCCTTGATCCGCCGCGCCATCATGATCGCGGTGAGCACAAGTCCGGCGATGGCCACCAGGGCGGGCGGGGCGCTCAAATCACCCATGGCGAGAAAGGTTGCGGCGCTGGGCACCACGATGCCCGCCTCCTTCAGACCGATGAAGGCGATGAAGGTCCCGATGCCCGCCGCGATACCGTGCTTGATGCCCTCGGGTATGGCCTCGAATATGACCTCCCTAAACCTCACCGCGGTCAGGAGCATGAAAAGCGCGCCGGAGAGGAAGACCATGCCCAGGGCGATGGTCCAGGGCACGCCCATTGCCGCACAGATCTGGTAGCTGAACAGCGCGTTGATGCCCATGCCCGGGGCCTGGGCTATGGGATAGTTGGCCAGAAGCGCCATGAGCAGGGTCGCCACGGCCGACGAGATGCAGGTGGCGACCATGACCGCGTTGAAATCCATCCCCGCGCCCTGGGATAAAACGGCCGGGTTGACGAAAATGATGTAGGCCATGGTCATGAAGGTGGTGACGCCGGCCACGATTTCGGTGCGGACGGTTGAGCCCGACTCTTCTATTTTGAAAAACCGGTTGAGTGCGTTTCTCATGCTGATTCTCACGCCGCATTGCCGCGGCAATGGTCATTTATATCGGTAATGGAGATTTCCCGTCAAGGGAAAAGTCTCGGCGCTACCCGGGGCAAGAAATGCCGGTATTTTATTCAAACATAGGGTCGGCCGCCTCTACGGAACAGACGCTGTTTTCGCAATAAATATAAATATATTTTATTGACACACCGAACAATATTCGTATAGTTTTCTAAACAGGGGACGCCCTTAAATATCTAAATTGCCGCGGGAGCGAGAATTGAAATTGAGCAATGTAAGGTGCGCTCCCGGTTGTGCTTTGAAAAAGAATATATGGTGAAATAAAAAATAGTGGCGGCTTCCCTTTGGTAAGATATATTGCTACATGCCACATCCAATTGAAAAGTTTTATCAATAAACGATCTGATCATGGCGGGGGCGAAATGACGGCTCCGTTTGTGAACGATGTTTGAGAAAGGCGCATAGTAGGTATTATGGATGTTGTCTATGTTGTTGGACCAGTCCTGCTGATTGCGATTGCCCTGGCTGCGGTCTGGCTTGATCGCTGGAGTGTCCCGGTCATACTGGTCGCCCTGGGTGCGGGCATTCTCTTCGGCAGCGATGTTCTGCAGCTCTGGCACTTCGATGATATCGGGCTGACCAATAAAATCGCAAATCTGGCCCTGGTGTTCATTCTGTTTCATGGCGGTTTCACCACCCGACGCACAAACTTTCAAGCAGTCGCCCTGCCTGCGGGCGGCCTTGCCACCTGGGGCGTAGTGCTGACGGCGATGGCAACCTTCGGGGCGCTTTATGGCTTGTTCGACTGGCCGCTGCACAAGGCGCTGCTGCTCGCCGCGATCATTTCGTCCACCGATGCGGCGGCAATCTTCTCGATACTACGTCGACAGCCCCTGCCGTCGAAGCTGTCGTCAACGGTTGAGATCGAAAGCGCCGCCAACGACTCGATGGCGATCCTGCTCACCGTGGCGGTGATTGAGGGGATCTCTGCCACCCACTCCGCGTGGCAGATGTCGGTGCTGGTCTTCATCTGGAAGTTTGCCGCCGGACCGTTATGCGGCTGGTTCCTCGCCAGGACGGCGATGTGGTTGTTCAATCGTCTTAAATCGCAAGATCGCGGTCACTACTATGTGCTTACCTTGGGAATCATCCTGCTGATCTACGGGCTGACCGAAATGATCCACGCCAGCGGGATGCTGGCAGTGTTTGTGGCAGGATACATGATGGGGAACCGCCCCTTCGTCTACAAACAGGGGGTGACGAATTTCTCTTCCGCCATCTCCACCATCGTCAACGTCGCCATGTTCGCTCTGATGGGTCTCCAGGTCTTTCCTCATCAGTGGGGGGCAATCTGGCTGGACGGCATTCTCCTGTTCCTCGTTTTGACCCTGTTCGCACGACCTTTCGCGGTATGGTTGGGTACGGTGGGCATGGGGCTTGGTTGGAAAAGCAAGACCTTTATCGCCTGGGCCGGCCTTCGAGGCTCGGTCCCGATCGTCCTGGCCACCTATCCGGCGGCGGCCGGGCTTGCCATCGGACAGGAGGTCTTCAATCTCGTGTTCTTTTCCGTTCT
>CAYWLT010000059.1:11547-12962 GCA_964459295.1 uncultured Thermodesulfobacteriota bacterium | reverse complement strand
AAGTGTTACCCTATTATTCTTCAAATTTCTGTCATAATTAGCCGTGCAGCACAATTACCGTAACCCTTTTTCCCTTGACAAGGGACGCTGCTTGCGGTTATAGGTAGCGGAAAAAATGGCAATTTGATTGCCGAATCGAATAATATTTCACAACGGGGAGTCCATTGCAATGATTGGAAAGGAAATTCGATTAGAGCGAATCTTTAACCGCAACACCAAAAAGACCGTGATTATTCCCATGGATCACGGCGTGAGCAGCGGCCCCATAAAGGGACTTCTGGATATGAGGGTGAGCATCGGAGAGGTGGTCAAGGGCGGGGCCAATGCCATCGTCATGCACAAGGGGCTGGTTGTCTCCGGCCATAGAGGAAGGGGGAAGGATGTGGGGCTGATCATCCATCTTTCCGCCAGCACTGCGCTATCCCCGGATCCCAATGCGAAGATGCTGGTCTGCTCGGTGGAGGAGGCGCTCAAGCTGGGGGCTGATGCGGTTTCCATCCACGTCAACATCGGGGCGGATGACGACAAAACCATGCTCAAGGATTTCGGCGCCGTTTCGCGGGCCTGCTCATACTGGGGCATGCCGCTCCTGGCCATGGTCTATCCCCGCGGCCGGGCCATTAAAGATGAGTATGATCTGTCGGCGGTGAAGCATGCGGCGCGACTGGGGGCGGAACTGGGGGCGGATGTCGTAAAAGTATCCTACACCGGTTCGCCCGAGACCTTTCACGAGGTGGTGGAGGGCTGTTTTGTGCCGGTGGTGATCGCCGGCGGTCCGCGTATGGACACCGACCGGGATATTCTCGAAATGGTCAGCGGCGCGATCCGGGCCGGCGGCGCCGGCCTTTCCATCGGCAGAAACGCATTCCAGCATAAGGATCCCGCGCAGATCGTCAAGGCCATGGCCGGCATCGTTCACAAAGGCGCGACGGTTGAAGAAGCCCTGCAAATGGCGGAGGTCGGCTGATGAAGACGGTCTGGATCAAGGCCATACCCTGGAAGAAGGAGATAGTGACCACCGCGCTGGAAAGCGGCGCCGACGCGGTGATGGTGCCCAAGGGGTGCACCGCAAAGGTAAAAAAACTCGGGGTCATCACCACCATAGCTGATGACGGCGATCTCCGGCTGGGCAAGGATGTGGTGGAGTGGGAAATCCGCTCCAAGGCCGATGAGGAAAAGATACTTGCGCTGAGCCGGCGAAGCAAGGTGATTGTCAGGACCCGAGACTGGACGGTGATTCCGCTGGAAAATCTCATTGCCCAGACCTCGAATCTCATTGTGGAGGTGAAGACCGCGCGGGAAGCCCAGACGGTGCTGAAGGTGCTGGAGAAGGGGGTGGACGGGGTGCTGCTCAACACCCGCGACCTGTCCGAAATAAAGAAGACGGTCGGCCGGATCAAGGAAAGCTCCGAGCG
>CAYWLT010000059.1:0-11447 GCA_964459295.1 uncultured Thermodesulfobacteriota bacterium | reverse complement strand
GCGACCTGTCCGAAATAAAGAAGACGGTCGGCCGGATCAAGGAAAGCTCCGAGCGTATCAACCTGCAGACCGCTCAGATTACCCGGGTGGAGACGCTGGGCATGGGGGACCGGGTATGCATCGACACCTGCAGCAACATGGACATCGGGGAAGGCATGCTGGTGGGCAACAGCAGCAGTGGGCTTTTCCTGGTGCACGCGGAATCGGTGGAAAACCCCTATGTGGAGCCGAGGCCCTTTCGGGTCAATGCCGGGCCGGTGCATGCCTATGTCAGGGTTCCGGAGGGCAAAACCCGCTATCTCTCCGAATTGCGGTCGGGCGATGAGGTGACCATCGTCAATTACAAGGGGCACTGCCAGAACTCCATTGTCGGAAGAATCAAGGTGGAAAAACGGCCGCTTATGCTGATTGAGGCCGAGTGCCGGCAGAAGACCATCGCCACCATCCTGCAGAATGCCGAAACCATTCGTCTGACCCACCCCAACGGCTCGCCGATTTCGGTGGTGGAGCTGAAAAAAGGGAGCAAGGTACAGGCCTTTCTCGAAGAGGCCGGCCGGCATTTCGGGATGAAAATAAAGGAAAGCATCACCGAAAAATGAACAGGAGAGATCCATGAATCCCGGAAGCCCGGCCCGCGGCATCGGGCGGCAGATCATGCGATTTGCATGTGCGGTGTCGCTGCTCTCCATCTGCGGCTGCACCTGCTTTTCCATACCCCTGATGGATCAGGTCCGCGAACTTGACGAAACGGTGGTGTCGGGCAAGGGCAGGGACAAGATACTGCTGATGGACATTTCCGGCACCATCAGCAGCCGGGAGAAGCGGGGGGTGCTTTCTTTCAGGTCAGAGGATAGCCTGGTTTCCCGGGTGCGCGAAGAACTTACCCGGGCCGCCGCGGACGGCCGTATCAAGGGTCTGATCGTGCGCATCAACAGCCCCGGCGGGACGGTCACCGCCAGCGATATCATCTACAATGAAATCAAGCGATTCAAGGAAGAGAAAAAGGTCCCGGTGGTGGCCGCGATAACCGAGCTGGCGGCATCGGGGGGCTATTATGTGGCGGTAGCCGCGGACAGTATCATTGCCCACCCTACCTCGGTCACCGGAAGCATCGGTGTTATTGCCGTAAAGTTCAACGCCCAGGGGCTCATGGAAAAGATCGGGGTGGTTGATGAAACCTTTACCGCGGGCGATAAAAAAGACCTCTTTTCCCCCATGCGCCCGGCGACCGCGGAGGAGCGGGAAATAATCCAGGGCATGCTCAACCGCTTTCATCATCGCTTCAAGGATCTGGTACTCAGAGGCCGGCCGGCGCTCACCGCGGCTGAAGTCGACATCCTGGCCGACGGACGGGTCTACACCGCGGATCAGGCGTTGGCAAACAAGCTGGTTGACGAAATCGGCTATCTGGATGACGCGATCAACGTGGTTAAGAATAGCGCGGGGATCACGCAGGCGCGGGTGGTCATGTATCACCGGCGCTGGAGTTATAAAAACAACATTTACTCGCAGCTGCTCGGACCGGAGGTTGAGAACGTCAACCTGATCAACCTGGATCTGTCATGGATGCTGGGGGAAGCCGGTCTGCACTTCATGTACCTGTGGGCCCCCTGAAGCGGGGCAGCAAATGTTTTTTTCCCTGATTACACCCCGGCATGGTAAAAGCGAAGGCCGTTTCTAACAGGCCGTTCAAAAGCCCCTCCTCCTTTGAGCCATGTATCAGCCGGGGGTTTTTCAGCCGCCCGCCTATTTTTTCCAGTAGTCCTTGAGCCCGGTCCGCAGTTTCGCCAGGTCCTTCGCGTAACCGTAGAGGTGCAGGCCCTTCGAGGACACGATCATTTCACCGTCTTCCACGCCTATCTGCCGGGCCATGTATTCCTTCAGCTGCTGAAAGCCGGCGAGATTTGCCGGAAAGCCGCCCCACAGATCCCAGCTTCTGAAATAAATGATAAAGTGAAGCTTGTTGTCGCGAATGCGGGTGTCGATATGCCTCAGGCAGGGGGGATCCTCAAGATCGATGTCCGTCGGCTGACCCACCTGCATGATCAGCTGGTTGGTGCCGGGGCCGTAGTTCTTGTAGCGATCGATCACCTTATCCATGGAAAGCATGAGGCGTTCGCCGTAGGTGTACTGCTCGTTGTCTTCCCTGATCCCCGACATCAGATAGCGAGCCGCGTAATTGTCCACGTATTCCTGGGTGGTGGGGGAAGGGATGCCGATGCCCGGCGGCATGTCCGGGATGTGCGGCTTTACCCCCGGATATTTTATGCGGATAGTGATGTAGTCAAACTCCCGCCGGACCTGTCCTGCGTAGCTGCCCAGATCAATGGTGTATTCCGGCACCCCCTCCTTGAGGATGTGCCATAATGCCTGAAACCAGGCGTCGGGCAGGGTGGTTGCCTCAAGCGTGACAAGTTCCATGGTGATCGCCTTTCTCGCGTTTTTCGGTATGATGCCGGCACGAGGCCGGGAACGGCCGATTCCGTCTCCGGAAAGGCGGCGGACGCGGCAGCGCCAGATAGATACCACTCAGGATTTTGGCAAGTCAAGTTTTTTCAAAGCTGCCGCTCCGACAGCCTCCCGTCCGGACGCGGTTATTGCGCTTGACATAGCCCTTACATTTAGGTATGTTACTCCTGTTTTTGCGGCAGGGTACGGCGTTTCGGGCGTGCGCCGCAGTGAACAGGCCGCCGAACGCCGTATTGCGCGTCAACGGCGGCACCGGATGCTTCGCGGTGATGGGTTGCTGCGAATTATTTTTCCCGCCGCGCATTGTCTGCGGTGACCTAAGCAAACCTGACAGGGGATTATACGATGGTGTGGGGAGGAGGCAGCCGGCAGCGCAATCCCTGGTCTCGGGGTGAGAGCGGTCTGCCGCCGGAATTTGAAAAGATAGCGGAAAGCATCACCCGGGGATTCAGGGGCGGCAGGTTCAATCTTTTTCTTGTCATTGCCGTCATTGCGGCAGCCTGGATTGCGTTTTCCACCGCTTATACCGTCGGGGTCGATGAGGTGGGGGTGGTGCAGCGCTTCGGGAAATATGTCCGCACCACCATGCCCGGGCTCCATTTCAAACTTCCCGCCGGTATTGAAAAACTGACCAAGGTAAAGGTGAGATACGTCTATACCGAGGAATTCGGGCAGCGGACCATGCGGGCGGGCATACAAACCGAATACGGGTCGGATGCCCGCTTTTTCAATGAATCGCTGATGCTCACCGGCGATTTAAACTGCGCCCTGGTGCCGTGGGTGGTGCAGTTCCGGGTGGAGGATCCCTATAAGTTCCTTTTCATGGTGCGCAATGTCCGCTCCACCCTGCGCGACATGTCCGAATCGGTGGTGCGGATGGTGGTGGGCGACCGGAGCATTGATGAGGTGATCAGCGGGCGGGAGGACATCGCCCGGGAGGTTAAGGGAAAATTACAGCGCGCGCTGGACGACTCCCACACCGGCTTAACCCTGGTCAATGTCGAGCTGCAAAAGACCAATGTCCCTGAGCCGGTGCAGCCTTCATTCAATGAGGTGAACAAGGCGGTTCAGGAGAAGGAGCAGTTGATTTACCAGGCAAAGGAGCATTACAACAAGGTCATTCCCAACGCGCTGGGGGAGGCGGAGCAGACCATCAAGTCGGCCGAAGGATATGCCCTGGACCGGGTGAACCGCGCCAAGGGGGACGCGGAACGTTTCTCCGCCCTGTACCGGGAGTATGAAAAGGCCAAGGACGTCACCCGCCGCAGGCTGTATTTGGAAGCCATGACCGCGGTGCTTCCCCGGCTGGGCAACAAGTATATTATCGATCCCGAACAGCAGGGGCTGCTGCCGCTGCTGAACCTGCACAAGGAGGCGGGTGCGCAGTGAGAAACCTCAGTCTGACCATAGTCATCCTGTTCATACTGGTCACGCTGGTGAGAAGCACCGCCTTCGTTGTCGATGAGACGGAGCAGGTGATCATAACCCAGTTCGGCAAACCGGTGGGCGGCGCGATTAAAGATGCCGGCCTGTACTTCAGGGTTCCCTTCATTCAAGAGGCCAACTATTTTCCCAAGTATCTGCTTGACTGGAACGGCGAACCCGGACAGATGCCCACCAAGGATAAGACCTTCATCTGGGTTGATGTTTTTGCCCGCTGGAAGGTGACCGACCCGCTTTCCTTCTTTCAGACGGTTCGCAGCGAACCGGCGGCCCAGGCGAAGCTCGACAATATCATTGAGTCGGCCACCCGGAATCTGATCACCTCCAACTCACTGATTGAGGCGGTGCGCAATACCGAGCGGCAGATGGATATCGGCGAAGTGGAAATGGATGAAACCACCAAGGAGATCGTGAGAAAACCGATCCGTCTGGGGCGGGAGGCGCTGGCCCGCGCCATCATGGATCAGGCCCGGCCCAAAATGGCGCAGTTCGGCATCGACCTGGTGGATGTGCGGATCAAGCGCATCAATTACGTGGATGAGGTACAGAAGGAAGTGTACAACCGGATGATCGCCGAGCGAAAGCAGATCGCCGAAAAATTCCGCTCCGAGGGCAGGGGCGAGAGTTCCAAAATAGCCGGTGACCGGGAAAAGGAGCTGAAGCGGATCACCTCGGAGGCGTACCGCACCGCCCAGGAAATCATGGGCTCGGCGGATGCCGATGCAACCCGAATTTACGCCGAGGCCTTCAACAAGGACCCGGAGTTCTATTCCTTCGTCAATACCCTGGCCATATACAAGGAGTCGCTGGACAAGGACACCTGGATGATGATGAGCACCAAGAGCGACCTGATGAAGTATCTGAAAAAATATTCCGTCCAGTAGAGCGGAACGCCGGATCGGATGACGCGTCGGTCCGGCTTGTATGCAAGCAATCAAACCTGATGCGATGAGAGGAGAGCAGAACCATGGCGCATAAAAAGTCGGGAGGAAGCTCAACCAACGGCCGCGACAGCGCCGGCAAGCGGCACGGGGTGAAGCGGGCCGCCGGCCAGGCGGTCAAGGCGGGGAGCATTCTGGTCAGGCAGGCGGGAAGCGGCATTCACGCCGGCCGTAATGTGGGCACGGGAAAGGACTTTACCCTGTTCGCCAAAATAGACGGGATCGTGGCCTTTGAGCGATGGGGCAAGAAGCGGCAGCGGGTCAGTGTCAATGCCGCCGGCTAGTGCTTGATGAAATTTATCGATGAGGCGAAGATACAGGTTGCCGCCGGCGCGGGCGGCCGGGGCTGCGTCAGCTTCAGGCGGGAAAAATATGTTCCGCGCGGCGGACCTGACGGAGGGGATGGGGGAAAAGGGGGGGACGTGCTTATCGTCGCCGATCCCCAGCTGGAATCGCTGATTGATTTTCGCTACAAACGACATTATAAAGCCGCCTCCGGCGCCCACGGACGGGGAAAGAAACAGCACGGGAAAGCCGGCGCCGACCGCATCATACCGGTTCCCCTGGGCACCGTGGTCAGCGATGCCGATAGCGGTGAGGTGCTCGCCGATCTGAGCCTTCCGGGGGAAAGGGCGGTAATTGCCCGCGGCGGCGAAGGCGGGCGCGGCAACGTCCGTTTTGTCAGTTCCGTTCGCCAGGCGCCGCGCATTGCGGATCCGGGGAAAGACGGGGAACAGCGCTGGATTAATCTGGAATTGAAGCTGCTTGCCGAGGTGGGCGTGCTCGGCCTGCCCAACAGCGGCAAATCAACCCTGGTGGCCGCGCTGTCCGGGGCGAAACCCAAAATTGCCGATTATCCCTTCACCACGCTCAGGCCGGTGCTCGGTGTGGTCAGCGTTTCGCTTGACCGGTCATTTACCATTGCCGACATACCGGGGCTAATTGAAGGAGCCCATGCCGGTCGCGGGCTGGGGACCGCTTTTTTACGTCACATCGAGCGAACCAGGGTTCTGATCCATCTCATCGACGGTTCCTTCGCCGCGCCCCATGAGCCCGCTGATGCATTTGCCATTATTTCAAACGAACTGACAAGGCATAACCCCGCCCTGGCTGCGAAACCCCGGATTGTCGCCATCAATAAGATGGATCAGGCCGGGGCGCGGGAGCGATATCCCTTGATTAGGAAGCGTTTCAGCAAAAGCAGGATAAAGACACTTCCGGTATCGGCGCTCACCAGGGAAGGCTTGAAGCCGCTGGTTGCCGCGGTGATTCGCCTGCTCGGAACCGCGGCCGGTGACTGTGCAGGCAGCCGGTTGCCGGGGCATCCTTAATCTGTTTTATCATCACATGCAGCGGGAATTTATTCACAAGGTCACGCGGGTGGTCATCAAGGCGGGCAGCAGCGTGCTCACCGGCGGGACGGACGATCTGGACGGCGGGGTCTTCTCCACTATTGTGGGGTGCATGGCGCGGCTTCGCAGGACCGGGCGCGAGGTGGTGATGGTTTCCTCAGGCGCCATCGCCGCCGGCAGGAAAAGTCTGCACTGTACGGCGCGGCCGGCCAGCATACCCGAGAAGCAGGCATCCGCAGCCATCGGGCAGGTCCGGCTCATGGCAAAATACGAGTCGTATTTCCGGAGGCATGGCCAGCAGATAGCCCAGGTCCTGCTCACCAGCGACGATTTGAGCAACCGCAGCAAGTTTCTCAACGCCCGCAACACCCTGTTCACCCTTTTGCAGTGCGGCATCATCCCCATCATCAATGAAAATGATTCGGTGGTGGTTGATGAAATCAAGTTCGGCGATAATGACATTCTTTCCGCGCTGGTCACCAATCTGGTCGATGCCGACCTCCTGCTCATTTTGACCGACCAGGACGGCCTCTTTGAACAGGACCCCCAGAGACACAAGGATGCCCGGATGATCAGGCTGGTGAAAAAGGTGGGAAGCGCGGTGGTTGATGCGGTTCAGGGGGGAACCAGCCGACTGGGAACCGGCGGCATGCGCTCCAAGGTGGACGCGGCAAAAAGGGCCTCGCTCTTCGGCATACCCACCATCATTGTCAACGGGCTCACCCGCCGGATCATCAGCCGGGTTTTTGCCGGAGAGGATGTGGGAACCCTCTTCCTCCCCAGCTCGGCCGCTTTGTCCAGCCGCAAGCACTGGATCGCGTTTAACCTGAAACCGAAGGGATTCCTGGTGGTGGATGACGGCGCAAAACGGGCGATCGTCGAAAAAGGGAAGAGCCTGCTCTCCACCGGGATTGTTGCGCTCAACGGTTCCTTTCAATTCGGCGACGCGGTGAGCTGCCGCGACAAAAGCGGCGTAGAATTTGCCCGGGGGCTGGTGAAATACAGCTCCGAGGCGGTAAACCGGATCAAGGGACTGCACACCCGGGACATAGAAAAGGCGCTCGGCTACAAGGACTATGATGAAATAATCCACCGCGACGACCTGGTGGTGCTCGAGGATGAACTTCATGGATAATCGCGCAACCCTGCTTCCCCTCGCCCAGGCCGCGCGGGACGCGGCTTCCACCGCCGCCTCGCTTTCCACCGCCGTCAAGAACGAGGTGCTCCGGCAGGTCGCGCGGGAGCTGGATCGGCGCCGCGAGTTTCTCAAGCTGGAAAACGGGAAGGATCTGGCGGCCGCCCGGCAGCAGGGCATGTCCGATGCCATGTGCGCCCGCCTTACCGTCAGCGATCGGACCATCGACGACATGATTGACGCGCTGAACCAGGTCGCCCTGCTCAATGATCCGGTGGGCGAGGTGGTGCGGATGTGGCGGCGTCCCAATGACCTGCTGGTGGGAAAGGTCAGGATCCCGCTCGGGGTTATCGGCATTATCTATGAATCGCGTCCCAACGTAACCCTCGACGCGGCCTCGCTCTGCTTGAAATCGGGCAACGCGGTTATCCTCAAGGGCGGCAAGGAGGCGCACCATTCCAACCGGGCACTGGTGGAGATGATGCATACGGCGCTGAAGGCAAACGGCGTGCCGGATACGCTGGTGCAGCTGGTCCCGCCGGTGGAGCGGGAGGCGCTGTACGCCCTGCTGGCGCTCGATGAGCACATTGACCTCATCATCCCGCGGGGAGGGGAGGAGCTGATTCGGGCGGTGGTCGAGCATTCCAAGATCCCGGTGATCAAGCACTATAAGGGGGTGTGCCACATTTTCGTGGATGCCTCGGCGGATCAGGAGATGGCGGAGACGATCGTTCTCAATGCCAAGGTGCAGAAGCCGGGCGTGTGCAATGCCCTGGAGACGCTGCTCATTCACCGCGACTGTGCAACGGCGTTCCTGCCCCGCATGGTCTCGAGCCTCAGGGCCAGGAAGGTTGAAGTGCGCGCCTGTTCGGCGTGCCGCGCCCTGGTCCCCGATCTGAAGCCGGCCGCGGAGGATGACTGGCGCCGCGAATACCTGGACCTCATTCTCTCGATAAAAATTGTTGCGGATGGCGGCGAGGCAATGGCGCACATCGCCCGCTATGGATCAATGCATACCGACGCCATCATCACCCAGGATTACGCAAACGCGCAGACATTTCTCAACCGGGTGAACTCCTCGGTGGTGCTGGTCAACGCCTCAACCCGTTTCAACGACGGAAACCAGCTCGGCCTGGGAGCGGAAATCGGCATCAGCACCACCAAACTGCACGCCTTTGGTCCCATGGGCCTGGAGGAGCTTACCACCCTGAAGTATGTGGTATATGGAAGCGGACAGATACGTGAGTCCTGACAGGCTGATCAAAAACACCCATCTGCTGCATTACGCTCCTGCTTCGTCATTGCAGCGTACTGGAATGTACGCCTCATGCCTCAGGATTTCGCGTGCCTGGCATCTGGATGTTTTTGATCAGCCTGGGAAAAATCACTTTTTCAACAACCGGTTTTGAGCGGCGGCATGGAGAGCGGCGCGCGCATAGGCCTGTTCGGCGGCTCTTTTAATCCGATCCACACCGGCCACTTGCGGGCGGCGGAGGAAATACGGGAGCGGTTTGCACTTGATCAGGTGGTATTCATACCGGCGCATATTTCCCCCCACAAGCCGGAGGCCACGCGGGATTCAGCCCGTCATCGCATGGCCATGCTCCAACGCGCAACCAGCCACAACCGCCATTTTACCGTCTGGGATGTGGAGTTCAATCGCCCGGGCAAATCCTATTCGGTTGAAACCCTTCGCCATTTCAGGGAGGCCTTTCCGGAGGCGAAGGCGCCGTTTTTTATCATGGGGATAGACGCCTTCATGGAAATTGAAAGCTGGAAGCAGTACCGGGACCTCTTTGCCCTGTGCAACTTTATTGTCATGACCAGGCCCGGTTATGAACTGCCGTCGGCAACCGAGATTATCCCGCGGCAGCTTGCGGTTGAATTTTCATTTCAGCGGGAGGAGAAACGGTATGTGCACGCGTCGGGCAGTTCGGTGTTCATGGCCGATATACCCGGTCTGGCCATTTCCTCCCAGGATATCAGGAGGCGCGCGGCGGAAGGGCGATCCATCACCTACCTGGTGCCGGATGCAGTGGAAAACTACATACGGGATCAGCATCTCTATCAACATTCTGAACCTGTCAGCGGCAGCTAATTAGTGACACGCAAAAAAACAGAAGCGTCAACCGGGTTTAGCGCCAGCGCAAAGCTGGAATACTGTCTCTCGGCGGCAATGAAAAAAAAGGCCTTCGATATACTGGCGCTCGACATCCGGGCCTACACAGCGATTGCGGACTATTTTGTCATCTGCAGCGGGAGCTCCAACCGGCAGGTGCAGGCGATTGCCTCTTAAAAAGCACAAGTTTTATCCCCTGGGCATTGAGGGCTTTACCCACGGGTCGTGGATACTGCTTGACTACGGTGATATAGTCATACACATATTTTATCAGCCGGTCAGGGAATTCTATGAGCTGGAGCGGCTGTGGGCGGATGCGCCGAAGCTCGCCCTGGACGGGCGCGATGCATCCCCCCCTCCCGCCGGGAAGCCAGCATGAAACCCTTCTTAAACGATCTGATCGACTTCATCTATCCGCCGGTCTGCGCTTTCTGCCGTTCTGAAAGAGAACATAGGGACACCGGGAACCTCTGCCGGGCATGCCGCGATCAGATTGCCTATATCCGGCCGCCCTTTTGCCCCGGCTGCGGAAAGACTTATGAACATGAGCGGACTTTCGAGCATCTCTGCGGCGAATGCATCACCCGGCCCCGCTATTATCGCAGGGCGCGCGCCGTCTGCCGCTACCGCGGTGTCCTGCGGAACGCCCTGCATTTTTTTAAGTACCGCCTGCAGCGGCGGCTCGCCGGCACCCTGGGGGGCATCATGATCGATCGGCTGCCCGCCCTGGCCGGGGAGTGGCGCTACGACCTCATTGTGCCGGTGCCCCTCCATCCGCGGCGGCTGAGAAGCCGGGGATTCAATCAGGCGCTGTGCCTGGCCGCTGCCCTGGGCCGCCATTTGCGCGTACCCCTTGACCGCTTCAACCTGCAGCGGGTGCGTTGGACCGCATCACAGGTGGGTTTGACCGAGCGCGAACGGGCGGCTAATGTGCGGAATGCCTTCGCCGTCTCCCGGCCAGGAGCGCTGCGGGATAAATGCATTCTGCTGATCGATGACATTTATACCAGCGGGAGCACGGCTAACGAATGCTCGCGGGTGCTCATCGGCGCGGGTGTCGAAGCGGTGGATGTTCTCACCCTGGCCCGGGTCGCATAACGAGGTGTGCAATGGACAGAATAACGTCGCTGATTGGTGATGAACTGACCCTGGTTGAACGGGCGCTGCTGGAAACCCTTTCATCCCGGGTGGCGATCATAAACCGGGTAGGGAGCCATATCATTGACAGCGGGGGAAAGCGCTTTCGCCCGCTGCTCTATCTGCTTGCGGCCAAAGGCTTCAATTACCGCGGTGCGGATAACATCGCCCTGGCCTGCGTTTTTGAGTATATCCACACGGCAACCCTGCTCCATGATGACGTGATTGATCAAGCCGAGATGCGCCGGGGCAATTCTTCGGCGAATGCGCTCTGGGGTGATCGCATCAGTGTGCTGGTGGGTGACTTTCTGGTTTCCCGGGCCTTTTCCATTCTGGTGGATACCGGTAACATGCAGGCGATGCGGGTCATCGCGGACGCGACCAGCAGGCTTGCCGAAGGCGAAACCATGCAAACCGCGCGGGGAGGGGATCTGAGCCTCACCGAGGGCGACTATCTCGCGATTATCAGCAATAAGACGGCTAGCCTGATGGCCGCCGCCTGCCAGACCGGCGCGATCATGGGCAATGCCGGCGCCGCGGCCGAGCACGCCATGCACCATTACGGCCTCAACCTGGGCATTGCGTTTCAGGTAGTCGATGATACCCTGGACTATGTTTCGCGCAACCGCAGGTTCGGGAAGCCCCTGTGGAAGGACCTGCAAGGAGGCAAGATAACCCTCCCCCTGATTCACGCCCTGGAAGCGGCCTCCGATGACGAACGGCGGCTGGTCAGCGATTCGCTCAGCCTTGACCCGGCGGATAATCACGCTGCACAGCGCATTCTTCAGCTGATCAACCGGTATCAGGGGGCGGAGTATGCCTTTGCCCGGGCGCGTGAGTATGTGAAACGG
>CAYWLT010000058.1:0-13004 GCA_964459295.1 uncultured Thermodesulfobacteriota bacterium | reverse complement strand
AGGCAATCAGGCGACAATCGGCCAAACTGGAGGAGGCCAACAAGGACCTGGATTCCTTCGTCTACTCCGTCTCCCACGACCTGCGCGCGCCGCTGCGGGCCATTGACGGCTTCTCAAAGATGCTGCTTAAAAAAACCGGGGGGCGGCTGAACCGGGATGAGGCGGAGCTCATCCGGGTCGTCAGGGATAACGTCCAGAAGATGGGGCAACTCCTTGACGGCCTGCTTGCACTGGCTCGCGTGGGTCGTGAAGCCGTTTCCTGTGCCGCAATTGACATGCGCCGGCTGGTCGACGAGGTCTGGCAAAACCTGCAGCAGATTAATGCCGGCCGCGCCTTACAGCTTTCAACTGAGCCGCTCCCTCCCGCCTACGGTGACATAAGGCTTATCCGGCAGGTGATGATGAACCTTTTGGCCAATGCCGTCAAGTTCACGCAGAAGAAGGAAGTAACCGTAATTACTGTCGGCGGCATAGCTAACAATGCTGAGAACACTTATTGTGTCAGGGATAACGGGGCCGGTTTCGACATGAAATGCTACGGAAAGCTTTTCGGCGTCTTCAACCGGCTTCACAGTGAGACTGAATACGAGGGAACCGGGGTTGGCCTTGCCATCGTTCAGCGCATCATCAACCGGCATGGCGGCCGGGTGTGGGCGGAAGGCAAGGAACATGAGGGTGCGGCTTTTTATTTTTCTCTTCCCAATCACGCCTGATTATATTTGAAGAATACCTTGATAGAAAAATCATCCCCGCCGGATACACGGGTACCTACTCCGATCTTCCTGCCATCATCAGCAATACCGCATCCGCCAGTTGCTCTGCTTCTTCCCTCACCTGATCATTCGCCGCTATCGCCCGCGCCGCAAAGGGACCCCACTGATAGTAAAGCC
Source organism: uncultured Thermodesulfobacteriota bacterium (assembly GCA_964459295.1). Classification (GTDB taxonomy): domain Bacteria; phylum Desulfobacterota; class WTBG01; order WTBG01; family WTBG01; genus CAZWCD01. The sequence goes on along the minus strand of CAYWLT010000058.1, from coordinate 12,114 downwards.
GGATAAGCTCGCGGCCTTCCGGGGTCCGGCGCAGCACCGTATCCCTGAAGTTTCTCAGGGTTTGGACCTGCGGCGAATCATTCCCGTAGATCAGGGACAGGGGACAGGGAATGGGTTCATCAGCGGTCGAATCAACGACGGTAAAGTATTCATTACAATACCTGCCGCTGTCATAATAAACCGTCACCCGCCAGGCGCCGGGGAGGCGCGCCGCCTCGTGCCCGCCGATGGCGATGCCCGGATACAAGCAGCCATTTTCATCGGTGTAGGAAAGTGATTGGGTCAGGTATAAGCTGCCTCCCGGTGCGTACCAATCAACGCGCACATCGTCTCCTATGCCGGCGGCGCTAAAGTAAAACCAGAAATATGCCACCTCGTCAAATTCGTAAAAGATGTGATTGGAAGGGGGAATGGCACAACCGCTGCCGGCATGGGGATTCAGGGTCATGGTTTTGTCGACAATGTATGCATCACGTTTGCCCGATAGGATTGTAAAGCGCTGGGAAAAGAGGTGGTCGCCCCCCACCGAAACCTTAATGAGCCAATCGCCGGGCATGTGCTCCGGCGCCGAACCGTTGATGGAAAAGGACAGCAGCAGGCATCCATCTTTCCTGGTAATTAAGGAATCGCTGGATAAATGATCATACAACGCGCCGCCGGGAGAAAAGGTGACCATGCTGAATGAGTCGCCCGGGCGGGCGCCCTTCCAGTTAAACCACAGCCATGCCGCCTCATCATTGGGGAAGAAATAGGCCGCCGGCTCCGGAAAAATTTCAAAGCAGCATTCCACCCCCTGACAGTTTTTATAATAATATCTGTCCAGCGTCATCATGTGATGGGTGGACTGGACGGCCATCGAAGGCGGGCAGATGAGTACACAGCAGGCAAACAGCAGTAAGCTGCATGCAAACAGCCTCATCAGTTCCCGGCAATAAAAAGCGCATCCCTCTCCCGGGAGCACCGGGGTTCGTGAACAAGTTAAATTAATCCCGCTCTGTAGTTTCAGCGTTCTCATGCCGGACATCTCGATATCACATGCATTGTATTTCATTGAACCATGATTTGCCTGTAAATTCAAGGAAAATGCGATCCAGAAATAACATTCACCGATTTTCTTTGACTTGAAGGAAGATAAGCTGATAGTATGTTTATGCGCGGCGTATGGCCGGTTGCAAGGAACAGGACAAAGGAGTAACAACCGTGTACAGAAATATCTATTTTTTCTCTCTCCTGGGAGTGCTTTTCATCGCCGGATGCGCCACCACGGCCCGGGATTCAGCCAAAGCAACCAGGGAAGGTTATATCTATGTTGTCGGTTCAAAGGACAACAAAGGTTCAATTTGGATATGCCCTGAGAAACCGGGTCAGGGCGAGTGTGAACCGGTCAGGATCATCATGGAAGAATAGCGACGGGAGGCTTTGTGAAAAAATTAATGGCGATTGTGCTTGCCGGGATCTCTCTGCTGACCGGCGGTTGCTCATCCACCTTTAACAGCATTGAAAAAAACGAAGACGGCAGCTATACCCTTACCAAAGTTAGGAAAGAAATTGTCGCGCCCCATGGATACGTGTACCGCTGCGTGGCCAAGGATGATATTTTCTGGTGCCGGAAGATAGACAAGATGAAATACCGGTTAGAATTTAATTCCAATGAGTGGCATTGAAGCCCCGGGAACAACCGTCTTTAATGACTGCTTGACATAAACCACAAAAAGTAATAAAAATAAAACCGTCGGGACGTAGCGCAGTCTGGTCAGCGTACCTGAATGGGGTTCAGGTGGTCGCCGGTTCGAATCCGGCCGTCCCGACCAGAAAACCGAATAAAAACAGATGATTATTGAACAGTCCGATAATCATCTGTTTTTATATTGTGGCACTTGTGTGCTACTTCGACATGAGTATAAGGGTCAGTTGCCGAAGCAGTTCTTTTCGGTGTTCATATTTTTTTAACGGCCTCTATCCTTCATTTTCTTTGCGTAGCACTCTTTGCAGTAAATGGGACGGTCTCCACTGGGCTTGAAGGGTACTTCACACTCCTTCTTGCAACTCGAACAGACTGCTTTATGCATTTCCCTGGTGGGTTTGTCATATCTATCTTGAAAAGCCATGTTCCTTCCTCCTTTCGGAACCTGTTTTAAGGTCCCGAGTTAATGAATTGTCCGCCTCATATCCGGGTGCATTCAGTACAGATTGATGGGTGGATAAGGCCAGACCATGACCGGTATCGGTCTGTTATATTCGGTCTTTTCGCCGGTTATAGAACGACTTCTTTTTATGCCTGAGTTCCCTTTTTGCACTGCCGCGGCGTTTTTCAAAATAATGCTCTGGAGCCCCTTCGATGTCACGAGTTTCATCATCGGACTTCCGGTTGTGACTAAAGCCGTGATCGTTTTTACCTTGCGTTTTTTCAAAACGCCGCCCGCGTTCAAATCGCTTTTTCCCGCGGAAGGCATCGCGATCTCCAGCGGATTGTCGGTGCGGATGACCGGGCATGCGGAAGGGTTTTGAAAAATTCCGTTCACCGGAAGCCATTGCCTGAGACCGGCTGATCAGGATATCCAGCTTTTTCTCCAAAAATGCCAGCTGCTGCTGCATTCTTTTTATCAAGGCCGCCACATCCTGCTCGGCCGGCGCTTGTTGTAAAAAATCATTATGTTCGGATCGCCGCTTGCTCATTCACTGCCTTGCAACTACCGGTATGTACAGAACAAAATGAGTTAAAAAAAGGCAGTCATCAGCTGACTGCCGTACGCCTCTCACATCGCGACAACATTTACCGCCTGAGGACCTCTCAGTCCGTTTTTTATCTCAAATTCCACAGGCTGCCCCTTAGTGAGCGTTTTGATGCCCTCTCCCTTAATGCTTTTGTAATGCACGAATATATCGGTTCCATTCTCCTGAGTTAAAAACCCGTATCCTTTTCTCTGATGAAACCAGTTCACGGTTCCTTTAAGCATACCTCATCACCTCCTTTCCCAGCAGCTTCACTTGAAGCTATCTACTTATACTATTTCACTGTAAGAAAGGAAATGGGCTTATGAGAAACCGTGCTTTTTCTTTCTAACAACAAAAATAATTAAAGTAAAATAACCAAAGTGTGCACCACCCTATCATATATTCTCATAACCTGTCAACCCCCAAAGGTTTGAAAAGATAACTTGACTTCGGAGCGGCTTTCAGTTATATAAGCGGTGCAGGCAAGCAGCAGGGGTAATGTTTAATCTAAAATCCAGTAAGTTTTGAAGACCGAACCCATGGGATTTTTTATTAAATTCCGCGGGTTTTTTGTTTATCGTGGACAGTCAAGCAGGTAAACCGGGAGTATCTGCGAGCGGGTCAGTCAACGATAAAAAAAAGATTACAATGTACAGGGCGAACAAGATTGCAGCATACCTATTCAGTTTAACTTGTAACAGAAGGAGCACGGCCGTATAATGAATTTCGAAAAATTTAATTTACATGCAAACATCGCCGCCGGGATCCGGGCAAATGGATATACCGTACCTACCCCGATTCAGTCGCAATCAATACCGCCGATATTGGAAGGGAAAGACGTCCTGGGACTGGCACAGACCGGCACCGGTAAAACAGCGGCATTCGTTCTGCCGATACTGCAGCGCCTCGTGCACGGACGCCGCGGGACGATCCGCGCCCTGATCATAGCACCAACCCGTGAACTGACCGAACAAACTCATCAGGCTATCGGTATTCTGGGAGGGAAAACCAGGCTCCGCAGCACGAGCATCTACGGCGGCGTGAGCATACTTCCCCAGATCGGCGCGTTGCGCAGGGGGGTTGATATCGTCTCGGCCTGCCCCGGCCGTCTGCTGGATCATATCAACCGGGGGACCATCAATGTAGCAACCGTCGAGGTGCTGGTTTTAGACGAAGCGGACCTGATGTTCGACATGGGCTTTTTCCCTGACATTAAGAAGATTGTGCAACAGCTTCCCGCGCGGCGTCAGACACTCCTCTTTTCCGCCACCATGCCTGACGATGTCCTGTCCCTGGCAAAGGAAACCATGAACCATCCGGTCAGGGTTCAGATAGGTCATATCGCCCCGGCGGACACGGTCGCCCACACCTTCTATCCGGTGGAGACCCATCTTAAAACCGAATTGCTGAAGCGCATTCTCGGCACTACTGAAACCGGGCCGGTTCTTGTTTTTACGCGCACGAAGTTGCGCGCAGCGAGCGTGGGACACAAGCTTGCTCGGGCGGGGTACCAGGCGATTGCCCTGCACGGCAATCTGTCGCAAAACAAAAGGCGGGAAGCGCTCGACGGTTTCCGCAACGGAAGGTACAAGGTCCTGGTTGCAACCGATGTCGCGGCGCGCGGGATCGATGTATGCGGAGTATCCCACGTCATTAATTATGACATCCCCGAGACGGCGCTTGCCTATACGCATCGCATCGGCCGGACCGGGCGCGCCTGCAAAACCGGTGACGCATTTACCTTTGTCACCAGCCGGGACAAAGATCCCGCATATTCCATTACCCGTATACTGGGCGATAAGCTCAGGCACCGCGTAATGAGAGATCTGGGTGTCGATTGCCCACCGGTTGAATCAAAGGCGGTTCACCGTTGCGATAGAGGAAGGTTTGCCGACAGGAACAGGTCAGCCCGGCATAGATCCGGTCGGCGGCCGCAATCACAGCGCCCGGTTATGTATGCACCGTAACCGATAGTGAGCCTCAACCGCCAGTCAGAGAGCAAGGAGCCCGGGGCACGGATCACAAGAAGAACTGAACATCCGGAAGCGGCAACGTGCCGCCAGGGGAAAAGAGAAATGATTTTAAACCTGCGGCAAGGAGTTGCCGAAGGCCTCAATCGATGCCTTTAAAGATTCCTTAGGCATGCTTTACGCCGCCTGCCTAGGGACACTGGATGACCCCCTGGGCCCAGAGGCAGCCGCCGCAGGTGGGAAAGACGTTGCCGGTACAGTCTTCTTCATTGGTTTCAGAAAGCTCACAGCCGCCGCAAAAGGTGCAGGGTGAAAACGGAAACGACTGCACCCGTTCCCTGAAGGCAACATATTCAGGCTGTAACCACAGTTCGTTTAAGCCGCGCTCATTTATAGTTCCCACCACGTAGCGTCGGGAGCGCCGGATACGCTCATTTAAATAGCTGGTGTGGCTGTGCAGCAGCGGGAGGCATGGACTCACGCTCCCGTCCCAGCAGATCGCGGTTGAGCCTTTCTCGATAAAAGGGCAGTAATTGCCGGAATTCCCCGCCACCATCGGGTTGCCCTGCGCTCCCTGCCATTCGCGGGAAATCCGATAGAGCGGTTCGCGGGTGATGTCGGTTGAATCAATCTTGGACAGGATAAGCTGCGGCAGAAAAGACGAGGGCTGCCGGGGAACATTGATCAACACCGAGTCGTAGAGCACTTCCCCGCACAGCTCCTCGGTGTAGGGAAGGACATTGGTTATCAAAAACCGATCGGCAAGGATTTTTCGTCCGAGCTTGATTACCTCGGGAAGTTCGGCGATGTTGCGCCTCATGGCCACGAAGACGATCCCCATGTGCGGAAGGCCCTGATTCAGCTTCCAGCTTAACGAGCGGAAACGCATGGCATTCTCAACCACCTCATTCAGTGCGGCATCGGGGCGGACGCCGCTGAAGCTCTCGGCAGTCGAACCGTCCAGAGAAACCCATAAAACGTCAATCCCGGCCTCGGCCAGCGCAAGCGACAGGTCACCGGTAAGAAGCGTCCCGTTGGTTATCAATTCGACCTGTGCCCCGACCCGCTTGACCCTGGCCACCATGGAAGCGATAGCGGGGTGAAACAGCGGCTCTCCGAAGCCGCCGAACATGACGGTCAGCGGCGGATCAAAAGCGCGCAGGCCGTCCAGAATCCGCTCAAAGGTGGCTTCGGCCATGCTGCCCATCGGCTCATCCCAAGAATTGCGGATGCAGGTGCGGCAGGTAAGATTGCAGTGGCTGGTCGGTTCAATATAAACCTTGGCCAGGTGACTCACCGGCCTGCGCAACAGCAAGCTGTGCTCATTTTCAATAATGGGCAGCGTGGATCCGGGCTTCAACCCATGTCGCCGCACCACCTCATCAGGCAGTATCAATCGTCCGTGCTCATCTATCCGTCCGGCCGGAACAGATTTCTGTTTCATAGATGCGCCCCATCCCCGCGCAACATTTTCCCATCATCAGACAGTGCCCTTTTAACCAGTGCCATAATCAGTAACATACAATGGCAGTCAGGGCAACAGGTTAACGTGGAATATATGAGCCGCAACGTAATAGATCCCCACCGCAAGAAAGACAACACCGGTTGTCCGTCTCATCCAGTATTCCAGTGCCGTCACCTTTTTAAAAATCTTTTCTAGATGGGTCACGCCAAACGCAAGCAGTAACGCAAATCCTAAAACCGGAAGCCCCGTGCCCGCCCCATACAAGAAAGGCATAACTACCGGTGAGCTGTGTTTCAACGCGAGCGGCAGCAGGCTGCCAAAGAAAATCGCCGCAGATATGGGACAAAAGGAAAGTGCAAAAATAATCCCCAGAAGAAGTGATCCAAAAACACCGGAATCTTTCACCCGCTCAGCGGCCTTTACGGTCACGGTTGAGTTAAAAAAAGGAAGCCTTACCACCCCCAAAAGCATAAACCCCGCGATAATGAGCACCGGCCCTAGTATCCTGTTCAGGTGTCGCTGGAGGAAAAATGATGTCTGGGGAATGCTCAAAAGCGAGGCGGTAATCAACCCCCCCAGCACCGTATAACCAATGACCCGTCCCAGGATATAAAACAGCCCCGAGCTAAAAACGACGCGGGGGTGTCCTATCCTTTTAATAATATAAGATACCGCGGCAATGTTTGACGCAAGCGGGCAGGGACTGATGGAAGTAAGAATACCCAGCCACAAGGCAGAAAGCAGTGGAAAGCCCTCGATTTCCATCAGGTTGACTCCATGTATTTCTGGATTTCCGTTTTTACATAGTCATGGAATGCCTCCTGGTCATCCAGTTCATTCCATATTCCGCTCAGATTCTTCCATGTGCGCTGTATACCGCCTTTAAACCCGGCAATTACCAGCGAACTGGCATAGAGCTGGTAGTCATTGATGAAATGCCTGTTCTCGGGACGATCCGTATTGACAACTTTGAATTCCAATTCCCCGGACTTCAGCTGCTCTGCAAAGTATTTATCTATCGCCTCACGGGAGTACTGTTCTATCTTTTTGCAATTATCACAGCGGAAATCGCCGTGAAAATAGTAGGCGACAAACTTCCGCGGGGCGTCTGCGGCCGCCGGGGCCGCAGGCGTAGCTTTGTCCGGCTGTGCTGTAACTGCACCCGACATGAATAAGCAAACCACCAGCACACTAACGGCCAAACAAATTGTTTTCTTGCTCATGCCACCTTCCTCCTTCCCCGCATCTGGACAAGCACAGTTGCCGGTTTTGAACAGTATCAAGGGATCCATAATGGACCGTTGATGATGGAGGGCCATGCTCCGTCGTGGCCGCATACACTATTCGGACGCGACGGAGCGCGTCCCTCCACATGATTTCCTTTAACAACAAGGAACCGCACCCGGTTCAGACCGGAGAACCCGCCGCCTTTCGCATGGCTGCCTTGATTTCTTCTTTCTCAGGAACATAGCCCATAATAGCGGCTTTTCCATCAAGGATGAGGACCGGGGTCATCAGCCAGCCATTCTCTTCTGCTTTACGCGCGCAGGGCATCATTATCTCATCCAGTTCCTTTGACCATCCTTCGGTAATAATGTTTCTAATTTGTCCCCGGTCAATCTCTATCCCTGCCCATTCTGCAATATCATGAGCAGTTCCCATCTTCCCGTATTGTTGTACCTCATCCATATCATAGGCGAGCTTTTTCATTTCAACCGGTATGCCCAGCTCGTCAGCCGCCTCTAAAGCCAGATCATACATTCTGTTGCACCGTGGACACGGCGGGACTACTCCTATGACGGTAATTTTCATTGCCTGACCTCCTCCTCTCGTTGCCTCATTAATCCGGCGAAAAAGAAAGAATAAATTCCTTCAGTTCATCCCTCACCCTTCTAAAGGCCCTTTTTTTTCTTCCTCGGTGCTTTCAGCATCCCTTCCGCCATCAGGCTGCGGACAGATTTTTTGTACAGAGGAAAAGGATTTTTTTTCACGGCACTTCCCCCAGACGTAGTTATTCAGCGCAAAACAATTTACACACTACTCCCCTGGACATGGTTTTTTGCCATACACAGTGATGGATACAATCTGCGCGCCCGATTGTTTGTAGTCATTGAGCTCATCCAGCGAGAGATACTGCAACAAAACAGCATCAGGCAGTGCATACACCCGCTCTTTGGTTATGGAAACATCAACAAACCCGGCCTCTACAATAATCTGCAGGTAGGTATCTTTTTTGAGTGCCCCGGCCACGCAACTCGCATACATCTCAGCCGCGGATTGTATTTTTGCAGGGAGTATCCCGGTCATCACGATATCCGATATTCCGAATCGACCGCCCGGCTTTAACGCGCGATAGATTTCCCGGAAGGCCCTGCATTTATCCGGCACCAGGTTGATGACGCAGTTGCTGACAACCACATCCGCGGTGTTTTCATCGACCGGCAGCTGTTCTATATCGCCAAGCCTGAATTCTACATTTTCACAACCAAGATTGCGGGCATTATCTTTCGCCTTTGCAATCATGTCTTCGGTCATGTCAATGCCGATAACTTTACCTGTAGCGCCGACAAGCCTCCGCGCAATAAAAACATCATTGCCGGCGCCCGATCCAAGATCGACCACCGTTTCACCGGGCTTGATATGCACGGTATCGGTGGGTATGCCGCATCCCAGCCCCAGGTCGGCGTCTTTGACATAGCCTTCTTGCTTCGAGCAGTCCGGGCTGAAGGTTGTATAGATGTCCCCCGTCTCGCTTCCCGAGCAGCAGCAGGAGCATGAATGACCGCCAGCAGATTTCTTTGCAATCTCCGCGTATTTTTCCTTAACCATGTTTTTGATGGTATCCTTGTTTTCCATGAGCTCATCCCTTTCACGGCAGCATCAGACACACCTGCTTGTACACCAGGCGTCACCCCGCATACAGCCCTGCCGAACGCAGTTTATTGCTTATCCGGCTATCAGCTTTTTAATTTCTTCTGCGCTCAACACTTTCCCCACCGATTTGACATCTCCATCAATGGCCAGGGCCGGGGTTACCATTACTCCCAAATTAGTTATGTCCATTATGTTACTTACTTTTTCAACCGAACAATCAACGCCACTCTCTTTTACTGCCTGCTCTGCATTTTTGATGAGTTTTTCACATTTTGCACAACCGGTGCCCAAAATTTGAATTTTCATATATTCTCCTTAAAAAAACGAGCCATATAGTTTTCCCGCAATTGTCGATAAAATAACGACAAGGGATATAAACACGAGTCCTTTTTTAATTCCGAGCAGGCTTTTGCTACAAATCAGGATCATGCTCGGAAGTGACAGCGCCGGTCCAGCAAGCAATAATGCCAGCGCCGGGCCTTTACCCATGCCGCTGCCGATCAGACCTTGCAGGATAGGTACTTCTGTAAGCGTAGCGAAATACATGAAAGCACCTACAACAGAGGCAAAAAAGTTTGCCCCTAGAGAATTGCCGCCCACCAGCCCTTCTATCCAGGCATTTGGTATTACGCCTTCATTTCCAGGTCTTCCCAAAAGCAGACCGCATACAAATACACCGGCAAGCAATAACGGCAGTATTTGTTTGGTGAAAGTCCAGGTCGCGAAGAACCACTCACCCACTTCACCACTACTTCTGCTGCTGATAACTGATAGCCCGAGTGCTCCGACCGTGAACGAGGCTAAATGCCCCTGCTTAAATACAAAAGCTGCTACTATTGCCAGGACAGCAACAATTGCCACCGGCTGCCATTCCATATTGAACCAGAGAACAAGAATCAGGGCAAAACCTACCGCAGCAAGGGATGTTATAACCCATTTTGAAGAATAGACAGCATACCAAAGTCCGTTTTTGTCCTGAGGGAGCGCCCAATTAGCAAAAACAAGAATTGCCACCATTGAAGCAAAGTATAAGGTGGTCTTCCAGAGTGGCCTTCCCTCCTCAATCTCCGGCATGGAGATCGCTCCTTTTACCTTTTCCTGCTCTTCATTTCGAAATATCAAATGCATCAGACCGCCGATAATAACGCTGAAGGAAACAGCTCCCACTGCCCGGGCAATACCTATTTCAAGCCCGAGAATTCTGCCTGTCATGATGATTGCAAGCACATTAATTGCAGGTCCTGAATACAAAAATGTTGTTGCCGGTCCAAGACCTGCACCTCTGTGGCAGATACCGGAAAACAGTGGAAGCACCGTGCAGGAGCATACGGCCAGTACCGTGCCTGAAACGGAAGCAACTCCGTAGGCGAGCAACTTGTTTGCCGTGGCTCCCAGATATTTCATGACAGATGCCTGGCTGACAAAAACTGTAATTGCACCTGCTATGAAAAAAGCCGGGACAAGGCATAAAAGCACATGCTCACGGGCATACCATTTCACAAGATACAGAGCTTCAAATACAGCTGTATCAAATCGGGGAATGCCAACAGGTAGAGAAAAGCATAAGATAAATGCCCCAATCATTAAACACAGGGCTTTCCATTCTGTTTTCCAGTCCATACCAATACATTCCTTTTTTAAAATTTACTTCTGACAGCCGCAATCAACATTGCCGGCAATGATCTCCTTCCAGTCGCCCAGAACATCATGGGTCCAGCAGTCATCAGCGCCGGCCGCCTCGCCCATGACCAGGGCAAAGATGTACGCCAGTTCCTTCACCGTTGCCCCTGCTTCCAGCGCACCCTTGAAGTGCTTGAGCACGCAGGGCTTGGAGCGGGCCTTGATGGATGTGGCAAAGCAGATGAACTGGTACGTCTTCTCATCAATCATCCGCTTGCTGGCATATAGTTCATCCATCTTGTCCAATATTTCAGTGAATTCCGGAAAAAACTCTATAAGCAATCTCATGGCTAAACTTCCCTAAAAAATTAGTAGTTGTACCGTACGACACGGCTGATGTATGTGGCCCCAGATACGGGAATGAAAGACCGGCCGGATGCGCGCGGTGCTGCTGCTGGCATGTGATTACTTCTTGCAGACTTCCTCCCGGTGCAACCCGGCAGCTACTTTCCGGTCCTGCCGAACGCACGGATCATCATTAATCCAGAGACTAAGCTGCTTCAGCAGCACCGGGGCATACTGATTTATTCTTTCCTCACAAAGCTTGTAGTCAATCCACTGCCCGTTGCGCTCATCATGAACCAGCCCCGCCTCCTTTAACAGGCTCAGATGTTTGGAGACGCCGGGCTGGGTTATTCCCAGCGCCGCGGACAATTCACACACGCACATGGCCTTTTGCTCAAGCATCTTCAGTATGCGCAAACGGTTTTTATCCGCGGCGGCTTTCAGGACCTTTAACACCTCTCTCATACCATCTCCCATCGACAGTTCATCTCGGCATGTCTTTATTGATAATGTCTCCCCTGGCCCCGAACACATCCACCGTTTCGTTGGGAATGAACCGGTAATCCTCAAGCGCTTTGATATCTATCAGCTGATCCGGAGGAGTGCTGAGCAGCTTGAGATTTAAAGCCTGTGCCATATCCTCCACTGCATCAATATACTTTGCGGCAACCGGCTTTCCTTCGGAGCGCAATTTGCGTATTTTACTTTCAAGCGCTGCCTGGTTATCCGGAAAGACGCCGGGTTTCAGATGTGCATCATACGCCGCGCCGGTGGAAATCCGCTGTACGATAAACCCGTCACCAATGGCATCCACCCGCAGTGTCTTAAAATTGATTCTCGCCCCGGTCATCAAGGCCGCCGCATCAATCCAGCAGGGGCCGTTCTTCGACACTGCCCTGAGGTCCGTCCGGTCGGCAACGCCATCCGGGAACAGTTTTGCCAATGCAGCCCTGATTTCCACAAAGGCGATGACCAGACCGTCACAGAGATGCCCATGCGCGCGGGCAAGGTCTTTGAGCCCGATCTCGTTTGTCTGCAGCGAATAGCTGCCGAGCGTGCTGTCCGTATCCCGACCCACAATCGCCCGGTTAGCCGGCTCTTCAGCTTCCGCCTTCGAATAAAAAC